>JBEKGQ010000581.1:0-4900 GCA_050012715.1 Polyangiaceae bacterium | reverse complement strand
GGTCCGAGCGGGCGAGCCGGAGGGAGCGTCGCGGCCGGGGGCCCGGAGCGCGGCCTGCGCGCCGTCGTCCGTGTCGCTGCGCCGCGGATCGGGCGGCCCCGGCAGCGGCTCCTCTTCGGGTCGCGGGGGCGGCTCGCCCTCAAGCGAGTCGAGGGGCAAGCGGAGTCCGATGGGGCTGTCGCCGGGGACGAGGTATAGCCGCTCGCGGCGGAACGCCCAGCGCTCGCTCCGCCATCCCCCGCCGGGCGCGGGCGCGAGCGGTAGCACGTAGCCCACCGCCGTCGCGAGCCCTCGGTCGAGCACGCGCGCGAGGCGGCGCCGCTCTTCCGGCGCGTCGAGGTCGGCGCGGTGGGGGTCGACTCCGACCGGGAGGAGCGCCTCCTCGCGGACATGGTGCCAGGGATCCTCGTGCGCCGGCTGCACGCTCGGCTCGGGCACGACCAGGCGCGCCGCGAGCGCGCGCGCGAAGCGCTCGGCGTCGGCGAGCCTGGCGCGCGCCGGTCCGGGGACCCGCGTTCGGACGATCGGAACGCCATCACGCCGCCCGATGATGTCGAGGGCCCATCGAGGGAGGCTCTCGCCCGGGTAGTGCTTCCCGAAGCGGTGGAGCAGCACGCCGCCGGGGGCCAGCTTCGCCCGCAGCTCGGTGGCGAGCGCGAGGCCCTGGACCCACTTCGTCTCGCCCAGGGCGGCGCCGTTCCACTCTGGTCGCTCGGGGTGCAGGCGCGACGTGAACGTCGGCTCGCCGCCCACGGTGAGCTCGACGCCCGCCGACGCGAGCGCGGCGTCGGTGCGGTCCCCGGCGGTCGTCAGTTGGGTCCACACCTCGTCCGTGAACGGCGCCGTGGGCCGGGGCTCGTGGCCGAGGCGCCCGACCTTCATGTCGAAGCTCGCCCGCTCCGCGACGACGTCGCTCGTCCCGTCGATGGCCGCCGCCGCCGCTGGGCGCGCCGTGCATGCGAGCGGGATGTGCCCCTCGCCGCAGAGCAAGCCGCTGGTCGCGTCGAGGCCCACCCAGCCGCCACCGGGCACGTACACCTCGGCCCACGCGTGGAGGTCCAGGACGTCGCGGTCCACGCCCTTCGGGGCGTCCGGGATCATGCCCTCGTCCGTGAGCTGCACGAGGTAGCCGCTGACGAACCGGGCCGCGAGGCCACGGCTCCGCAGTACCGCCACGAGGAGGGTCGCCGAATCCCGGCAGCTTCCTCGCCCCGCTTCGAGCGTCTGCTCGGGCTTCCAGACCCCGGCCTCCTCGCGGATGACGTACTTCAGGTGACCGTTCACGGCCCTGGTGAGCGCGACGATGAGATCGACGGTCTTTCCTTCGCGCGGCAGATCCCGCAAGAAGGCATCGAGGCGCGGTCCCCCGGCGTACGCGGGATCCGCCACGTCGCGGTAGGCGCCGAGATCCGGGGCGATGGGCTCGGGATACGCGAACGGCACCCGCCCGCAACGGGCGTCGACGAAGAAGTCGAACGGGTTGACCGGCCGCACGTCGACCGCCATCTCGACGAGCAGGTCGAGCGACGTCACCGGCCGCCCGGCGGGGAACGTCAGGCGCGCGACGTGGTTGTTCGCGGGATCCTGTTGCCAGCGAACGCGGCACTCCGGCTCGACGTGGAGCGCGTAGCTCTCGACCTTGGCTTTCGAGTGCGAGGCCGGTCGCAGTCGGACCGTGTGCTCGCCCAGCGTGGCGGGCCGGCCGTACTCGTAGCGGCTTCGGTGCTGGAGGAGGAGCCGCACTCTCGTCAGCGTACCCCGCTTCGCGTTTCACGGCGGTTTCGCCCGTCCGGCCGCGCTCGCGTGCCGATTGCGTCACGCGCTCGCGCGCTTCTTGTTTCCCTGCTCGAGGAACTCCTCATACGACCCGCTGTACTCGACCACCTCGCAGCCCTCGCCCTTGTCGCCCGGGGCGCGGTCGCGAAGCTCCACGATGCGGGTCGCGAGCCGCGCCACGAAGTGGTGGTCGTGGCTCACGAAGAGGACCGTGCCCTCGAACTTGAGCAGGCCCTCGAGCAGTCCCTCGATCGACTCGATGTCGAGGTGGTTCGTCGGCTCGTCGAGGACGAGGACGTTGTGCCGTCCGAGCACCATCTTGCCGAGGAGCAGCCGCGCCGCCTCGCCGCCCGAGAGGGCCTCGGTCGGCTTGAGCGCGGAGTCGCCGCTGAAGAGCAGGCGCCCCAGGATCGCTCGGATCTCCTCCTGCGGCCGCCGCGTGTCGAAGCGGTAGAGCCACTCGTACGGGGTGGTGCCCTTCGCGGTCTCCCCCAGCGCCTCGTGGTGGTCCTGCGCGAAGTACCCCACGCTGGCGTCGTTTCCCCAGCGGACCTCGCCGGCGTCCGGGGTGATGGCGTAGGTCCTCGTCTCGGCGTCGAGGTCCTTGAACGCGCCCACGCTCGTTCGCAGGAGCGTCGACTTGCCGATGCCGCTGCGCCCGATGAGCGCGATCCGGTCCCCCCGGTTGACGTGGAGGTTCACGCCGTCGAGGACCACCTTGTCGGCGAATGCCTTTCGCGCGCCGGTGATGCGCAGCACGTCGCGCCCGCTCGGCTTCTCCTGATCGAAGCGCACGTACGGGCGCACGAGGCTCGAGCGCTTCGCGCCCTTGGTCTCGACGACGTCCTCCAGCTTCTCGATCTGCTTCAGGCGGCTCTGGGCCTGCTTGCTCTTGGACGCATGCGAGCCGAACCGCTGCACGAAGTCCTGCAGCTCGTCGATCTTCTTCTTGGCGCTCTGGGCGACCGCCGCGGCGCGCTGCTGGTTCTCGTACTTCGCCGCGACGAAGTCCGCGTAGTTGCCGGTGTAGATGGTGATGGTGCGGAAGTCGATGTCCGCGATGTGCGTCGCCACCTGGTTCAGGAAGTGGCGATCGTGCGACACGACGAGGAGCGTCCCGCTGAACTCCTCGGTGAGGAAGTTGATGAGCCAGTGGATCGACTCGAGGTCGAGGTGGTTCGTGGGCTCGTCGAGGAGCATCACGTCCGGGCGACCGAAGAGGACCTTCGCGATGAGGACGCGCAGCTTGTAGCCAGAGGGGAGGGAGCGCATCGGCTCGCCGTGGCGCTCGGCCGGGATGCCGAGGCCGACGAGGAGCTCTGCCGCCTGGCTCTCGGCCGAGTAGCCGTCGTGCTCGGCGACGATCCCCTCGAGCTCGGCCAGGCGCACGCCGATCGCGTCGTCGACCTCGCCCGCGAGCAGCGTCTCCTTCTCGGACATCGCCGCCCACAGCTCGGCCTTGCCGGCCATGACCGTGTCGAGAATGCGCTGCTGGTCGTAGACGAAGTGGTTCTGCTCGAGCACGCCGAGCTTGAGCCCGCCGGACATCTCGATGCGCCCGGCGTCCCAGTCGTCCTGCTTCGCGAGCATCTCCATCAGCGTCGACTTGCCCGCGCCGTTGGCGCCCGTGACGCCGTAGCGCTTGCCGGGGTCGAACTGGATCGAGACGTTCTCGAAGAGGATCTTCGGCCCGAAACGCTTGGTGACCTTGTCGAGGAGGATCATGGCTCTGCCGTGTACGAGGATGGCGGGTGCGGGCGCGCGTGGCTTTAGCACGGATTTCACCGACGGCCCTCGAACCAGCTAGCCTTGGGAGGCGAGTCCACCGCTTGCGCGACGCCACCTTCTACGCCAGCACCCTGCTCGAGCTTCACAAGCTGGGCGGCGTCCCCGAGCGCCGCGCTTCGTGGCGACAGGCGATGGCGTCGCTCGCACGGGCCGCGGCGGAGGACGGTCCGGGGCCGCTCGAAGGCCTTCACCCGGAGGCCCTCCTGGCGGGCGTCAGGGCGGCCCTCCAGGCGGGGCTCGTCGACGATCTCGACTGGCTGGCGCCGGCGGCCGCCGGCTCGGCGCTCTACGAGCTCGCGTCGGGGCTGCCGCTCGGACCTGAGCAGCGGGAGCTCGGGCGGCGTGTCCTCGCCCGCCTCGTCGCCGCGGACGCGCCCACGTTCGTGGCGATCGCGCGACGGATGGCGCTGGGGACCGGCAAGGGCCTCGGGAGCGCCGGCATGCGCGCCCGCGTCGCGCTCGTCACGGAGCTCCCCATCGGTCTGGGCGTCGCCGACGGGCCGCTCGCGCTCGCGCTCGCCTCGCGCCGGGACCTCGCGCGCGAGTGGATCGCGGTGCCGTCGACGGGGTCGCTCCCGTCGCGACGCCTGGCGGCCCGCCTCATCGAGCGCGCCGCTCGCGAGGCCGCGCGGAGAGCGGCCTATGGCGACCATCACAGCCTCCGCGTGTTCCAGTCCGACGCGGTCGGACCGGCCTGGGGTCGACTGTTCGCCGATCGCGAGTCGCTGGTGTGGCGGCACGTCGCGGTCGCGCGGGGGCTGCTGGCACCCTGGGTCCCGTCCCTGGCCGGGGCGCTCGAGGAGGCCCTGGCCCCGGGGCTCTCGCCGACCGAGTGGCGTCGGGCCGCGGCCTCGATCGCCGCCCACGCCGCGGTGGCCCCCGACGGGGCGCTGACGCTGGCTCGTCGCGCGATCGCCCAGGGGATGCTCCGGCGCGACCCGGGGGCGGCCTCGGCGTTCCTGTGGGGGCTTCCGCGCGCGGCGGAGACCGAGCGCGAGGTGGCCGAGGAGCTGCTCGTCAGCGTCATGGAGCACGCGCACGCCGACGTCGGCGAGGCGGTCCTCGAGCTACGCGCCGAGCTCGGAGCCGATTCGCCGCTGACCGAGAGGGCGGCGGAGCTGGCGCTCGCCCTTCACGCCGGCCGGGAGAAGGGGACCGGCGACGACGGCGCGGAGTCGCTCGCGCGGGAGGTGGCGCGCGACCTCGAGGACACCCCACGCGACGACCAGCCGCTGCGCGACCTGCTCGCGCGGGCGCTCCACGCGTTCGCCACGAGCGGCGCGAAGGAGGCGTACGCCCAGGCCCGCGACGTCCTGGCCGCGGCGCAAGGCTCGCT
>JBEKGQ010000580.1:0-4908 GCA_050012715.1 Polyangiaceae bacterium | reverse complement strand
CGACTCGCGATGGCGCGCGAGGACGGAGAGGCCATGAGCCAGATCCTGCTGTGGCTGTGCCCCGGCAAGGAGTTCGGACCGTCCGCGGTCGTCGCGTCGTATACACGGTCGGGCTGGCTCGAGTTCGTGGAGCGCTACCCGCTCTGCCACGGCGCGCTGCAACGACCGTGGCCGCCCGGCTGGGTGCCGGTGTTCGTGACGCCAGCGGACAGCGCGTTCAGCGCGTTCGCCGGCATCGAGTGGCTCCAGGCGACGCCCAATGCGGACCCACGGCTGCGGCCAGCAGGGGTCGTCGACGTCCAAACATCGGGCGCTGCGCGCGCGAAGCGAAGGGCGCAGTGACGCCTTTCTGGCGCGCGGTCTACGCCGCCCTCCCGGGGATGGCCTTGGCGGGGACCGTGGTGGCGGTGTGGCTGGGACCGCACGGCGGCATGGCTTTCCTCGTGGCCTGCGCTCTGACGTTCGTCCTTGCTCGCGAGACTGCCGCGCTCTACCGCGACCAAGACTCGGAGGAGACGGCGACGAAGGAAACGTCGCGACCGCCGAACGTCGAGCACCTCGTCGCGGCGGCCGAGCGGGACGAGGCGCACGACTTCTCCTGCGTCGCCTTCGAGCTGCCCTGGCTGGTTTGCCCGCGCACCGACTTCCGGGAGATCCTATCGCGTCACGACGCGCTCCTCCGCGAGCACCTGCCCGCGGTGACGTTTCTGGCTCGTCGGGAAACCCACTGGCGGCTCCCGCTGGACCTCCTCGAGCGGTACGCCGCGGAGATCGACGTTCGCGGCGGCGGTGCGCCGCGTCTGGCCGTCCGCGCGCGCTTCGAGATGGCGTGCCGCCACGCCGACCTCGCGTCCGTCGCGCACCGCGTGGCTCCTTTCCCGGGCCGGGAGCGAATGAACGTGGTCGTCATCGACGACGACGCAGCGTCGGTCCACAAGGTGGAAGTCAGGGTCGATAGTCTGCCGGACCGCACCGTGCGCCGGGAGCTCGTGCCGATGGACGGCGAAGTGACCTGTGAACCGGTGCGGCAAGACGTGGAGCGCGACGGAACGGAGTGGGTCCGCCGCTGGCGCGCGAGCGCGTCCTCGCCGACCCATGAGGTGCGCTTCACGCATCGTCCCCCCGCCGCATCCCCCGAGGAATGCATCGACCGGCTGTTCGTCGCCTGCCACGAGCCGCTGCGCAAGACGATCGCGTACGCGCTGGAGAAGGGCCGTCCGATGGCCGAGGCCATCTTCTGGTGCGGTGCGGGGAAGCGGTTTGGGCCCTACGCGCAGGCGCTCGCGTACGAGCGTGCCCCGGTGCCGGATGACCTCTTCGAGTCATGGCCGCGATGCGACCTCGCCGTGCGGCGTGCCCGGCCGCAGGGGTGGGTCCCCGTCTTCGTGACCCACGGGCGATTCGCGGGCATACGTTGGGCTGCGGTGGTCCGGGACGCCGACGAGAAGAGGCGCCCGGCCAGTGTGACCGAGCTGAAGGCCGGCGCGGCACGCCCGGTGCGTGTTGGACCTCGAGTGTGGTCAGAACGCCATGCCGGCCCCCGTGCGGACTGACCTCATTCCGTGAGTCGTCCAAGGCGGGCTCGCGGGTTCGCGCACCCGAACGGGCGCGTAGGGAGATGGTAGCTTTCATCGCATGCGCGCCAGCGTTTCGTTCGTCATGGGCCTGCTCGCGGCCAGCTGTGCGCATCCCGGCAGCGACGCGGCCGAGATCGGCACCGGCCCGCTCGGCTCGCCGCTCGAGGTCGTGACGAAGGACAATGGCCGCGAGCCGTTTCACGTCGTCGTGACGCACGAGGCGCTCCAGGATCCCGACTGGGTCGAAGGGCTGTCCGTGGTGGGCCTCCACGCCGCGGATGTCGGGCGAGCGGACGTCTACGGCATCGGCATCCACGGCGGCTGGTCGCTCGGTCTGGAGATCTTCTTCGACACCCACGGCAAGAAGGTCGGACGCGCGAGCTGGGCCATGCGCCCCGCCAACGCGCGCGCCTGCCTGCCGCGCAGATAGGCGTTACCACCCTCGCCAGCCCTGTCCCCGGACACGCCGCAATCCGCGCATCGTGACCGCGCTCACCGTCTGGGGCGACGCCGGTCATGGCCGGGCCGCCGTGGCATCGGGTTACAAGGTCCGCATCTCGGAGCGAGGGCTCGTACGTCATCACCGCGTCTCTGGCCGACGACGAGGCGCTACGCCCCGAGAGCTTCGAGGGACTGGAGATCTCGCTCGCGAGACTCTGGGGATAGAGTCACCACACCCGCACCCGCGCCGCCGGATCCAGGAACATCGCCTCCCCCGGCTTCACGTCGAACGCGCCGTACCACGCGTCGATGTTGCGCACGGTGAGCGCGCGGTAGTGGGGAGGCGCGTGCCCGTCGGTCTTCAAGCGCTCACGGAGCGTCGCCTCACGCTGCTTGTTCTGCCAGCCCTGGGCGAACGACAGGAAGAACTGCTGCTCGCCGGTGAGCCCGTCCTGCTCTGGCGCAGGCTGGCCGCCGAGCGAGGCGCGCCACGCGTCGTACGACGCGGCCAGGCCGGCCAGGTCCGCGATGTTTTCGCTGAGGGTGAGCCGGCCGTCGACGGTCGCGTCGGGGAGGGGATGGTAGGTGCTGTACTGCGCCGCGAGCGCCACGCCGGAAGCCTCGAAGTGCGCGTAGTCCTCCGGGGTCCACCAGCGGACGAACCGCCCGTGGGCGTCGAACTGGGCGCCCTGATCGTCGAAGCTGTGGCTGATCTCGTGGCCGATGATGGCGCCGATCGCGCCGTAGTTGGCGGCCGCGGTCGACTTCGCGTCGAAGAACGGCGCCGACAGGATCCCGGCCGGGAAGTTCAGCGCGTTGCGGATCGGCATGTTCACCGCGTCGACCACCTGCGGCACCATCGCCCACTCGCCGCGATCGATCGGCTTGCCGAGCTTCGCGACGTTCCGGCGATAGTTCCAGAGCTCGGCGCGCTTCAGGTTCCCCGCCGCGTCGTCCCGCGCGATGGTCAGGGTCGAGTCGTCCGGCCAGGCGTCGGGGTAGCCGACGCCGACGACCAGCGTCTCCAGCTTCTCGCGCGCCTTGGCCTTCGTCGCGGGCGCCATCCACGACAGCCCGTCGATGCGGCGTCCGAAGGCCGCCTTGATGTCGGCCACCATCTTCTCCGCCGCCTGCTTCGACTCGGGCGGGAAGTACTTCGCGACGTAGGCGCGGCCGACCGCCATGCCCAGGGCGGCGTTCGTGAGCCGGACCGCCTGCTTCCAGCGCGGCGGCTGGGTGGGGACGCCCTGCAGCTCGGTCGCGTAGAACGCGAAGACCTCGTCCGCGATGGCCTTGGGGAGGCAGGCCGCGACGTGCTCGATGGCGCGGACGCTGAGGTAATCCTTCCACACCGCGAGCGGCTCGCTGCGAGCGAGGGCGGCGAGCCCGGCCACCGCGCCCGGCTGCCAGACGATGAAGAACGGCTGCGTGTCGAGCCCGGCCCCGCGGAAGAAGTCGGCCCAGGGCATCCCCGGCGCCTTCGCGTCGAAGTCCGTCCGGGCCCACACGTTGTTCGCCTTGCGGACGTCCTCCGAATCGACGCGGCTCGCGTGGACCTCGGCGAGCTTGCGCTCCAGCGCCACGACGCGCTTCGCCTTCCCCTCCGCGTCCCGGATGCCGGCGAGCCGGAGCAGCGTCGCGACGTGGGCCTCGTACTTCACGCGGATCGCCGCCATCCGGGGCGTCTCGTCGAGGTAGTAGCTGCGGTCGGGCATGCCGAGGCCGCCCTGGAGCAAGTAGGGCGCGTAACGCGTCGAGTCGTTCAGGTCCTGCTCGACCCACAGGCCGAGCACGCGGTCGGTGTGGAAGTGCGTCGCGTTCAGGGGGTCGACGTCGGCGCGGAGCTGCTCGCCGAACGACGTGGCCAGCGCGCGCACGTCGGCGACCGTCGCGATGCGCCGGAGCACCGGCGCCAGCGGCTTGAGACCGTTCGCCTCGATGGTCGCCGCGTCCATGAACGCGGCGTAGTAGTCGCCGACCTTCTTCGTCTCCGGCGCCGGCGTTCGCGCGGCCTCTTCGAGCAGGTCCGAGGTCCTCTTCTCCACCACCTCGGTCAGGCGCTGCCCGACGCCGGCGCTGCCGCGGTCGGCCGGGATCTCGGCCTTCGCGAGCCAGCTGCCGTTCGCGTAGAGGAAGAAGTCGTCGCCGGGCTTCACCGAGCGGTCCATCGCGTCGAGATCGAGCGAGTGGCCGGGAACGGTCGGCACCGGCGGCGGGGCCGGCGGCAGCGGGACCACCGGCGGGGGCGGCGGCGGAACGGGAGCGACCGCGTGGCCGCCGCAACCGGCGAGGCAGAGAACGACGGCGAGGCCAGAGACGCGAAGCGACATGGGGCTTTCTCCAGGCCGCATCCTAAGCGCAACGGCGCCGTTCAGCAGCCTTCCAAGCACGCGCCCGTCGCCACGTCGTAGCAAGGATCCCAGTTGGGCAAGATGCAGATGTGCCCACAGTCGCTCAGGCCACACGTGACGTTGTCGCCCGTGCAGTACTGCCCGGACGGATCGGGAAGGACGGTACAGCCGGGAATCGTCGGGCATATCAACTGGCCGCTCGCGCTGAATATGGAGCAACTCGGAATGACGGGCCCTCCGGGCATACCGATGCCGGTGCACTCGTTCGTCGTCTGATAGGGCGGTCGGATGCACCCGCCGTCCCAGGCGCCGGGACCGTCCGCACCGCCGGAGTCCCCTTTGGCACTGCCCGCGTCTTCGCCGGTGACACCGGAATCGGAGTCGCTGCTCGAGGACCCGCTGCTGGAGGAGCTGCCGCTGGAGGAGCTGCTGCTCGAAGAGCCGCCGCTCGACGTCGCACCGCCAGAGTCGCGCCTCGAAGCGCCATCCGGCGCCGCCCCGTCGTTCGACTCGATGGGATTCAAAGTGTCGGGCGACCT
>JBEKGQ010000579.1:0-4916 GCA_050012715.1 Polyangiaceae bacterium | reverse complement strand
TGGCGCTCGAGCCGAAGGCCGGGTCGTTCGACGCGCTGGCGCGGTTGGCGACGTCACGGCAAGACGCGGTGGTCGCGGCCCAGTGGCTCGAGCGCCTCCTCGAGGTCGTGCCGCCCGAGGGGCGGGTCGCGGCGGAGCTGAGGCTGGCCGACGCGCTCATGGAGTCCGGTCAGGGGCCCCGCGCCGCCGAGCGGCTCGAGCTCGCGGTGCTCGAGCTGCCCGACGCGGAGCGACTGCGCGAGCGGCTGACCGCGCTCTACCACGAGCAGGGACAGTGGGCGCGCCTGGCCCAGCTCGTCGCCGGCTCGGCGGCGCACGCGCCCGACAAGGCCACGCGGATGGCGCGTCTCCTCCAGGCCGCCCTGCTCTTCTCGGAGCGCTGCGGCCAGCCGGAGCTCGCCATCCCGCTGCTCGAGCAGGCGAGCGACCTCGCGCCCGACGACCCGGCGGTCCGCCTCGGTCTCGCGGACGCCCTCGCCAGCGGGAAGCGCTTCGACGACGCGCGCGCGATCCTGCAGTCGATGATCGACGCGTTCGGGGGGCGTCGTCCCAAGGAGCGCGCGCCGGTCCACTACCAGATCGCGCGCCTCGAGCTCGCCATGGGGAACCGCGCCCGCGCGCTCGTCGAGCTCGACACCGCGACGCGCGTCGATCCGCAGAACCCCGAGATCCTGCGGACGCTGGCCGAGCTCGCGCGCGACGACGGGCAGCTCGATCGCGCCGAGAAGAGCTACCGCGCGCTCCTCGTCGTCCTCCGGCGCCGCGAGGAAGCGGGCGAGTCCCAGAGCATCGCGCGGAGCGAGGTGCTGCTCGAGCTGAGCGCCATCGCGTCCCGCCAGGGAGAGGGCGATCGCTCACGGGAGGTGCTCGAGAGCGCGCTCGAGGCGGCCCACCGGAGCGAGTTCGAGCAGGAGCGCCTCGAGGCGAGGCTCCGCGCCCGCGGCGACCACGAGACGCTCGTTCGCGTGCTCGAGGCCAAGCTCGGCCGGCTCGGCGAGACGCCCGCGGCCGCGCGCACCCTCGCGGAGCTGGCCGAGGTACTCGCCGACCGCCTGGGCCGTCCCGAGCAGGCGCTCCCGGTTCGCTTGCGCGCGGTCGCCATGGATCCGAAGTCGGCGGCGGCGCACGACGCGGCGCTCGCCCTGGCCCGCGCCGTGGGGGGCGTCGAGCGCTACGTCGACGGGGCCGCGGCGCTGGTGGACCGCGCCCTCGACGCGAACGACGTCGCCCTGGCCTGCTCGCTGCTCATGCGCCTCGGCGGCGTGGCAGCGGAGGACCTGCGGGACGAGGCGCGGTCGGCCGCGCTCTACGAGCGCGCGGTGGAGCTCGGTCTGCGGACGCCGAACGTCCTGCGCGCCCTCGATCACGTCTACGAGCGGCTGGGCGACGTGGACCGACAGGGCCGCGTCCTTGCGATGCGCATCGAGGTCGAGGCCATGGAGGGCGGCCCCCGCGCCGCGAGCGACGCCATCTACCGCCTCGCGGCGCTGCGCCTCGCCTCGGCGGAGACGCTCGACGACGGCGTCGAGATGATGACGACCGCGATCGACCTCGATCCGCAGCTCGATCGCGCCGAAGAGGCCCTCCGCCGCGCGGTCGAGCTCGGCCCGCGGCACCGCCGCCTGCTCGACCTCTACGAGCACCTCGGTCGCCAGCCGGGGCACGAGCGCGCGCTCTTCCACGCGCTCGAGCTGCGGTCGCGCCTGCCGAAAAGCGACGTGGCCACGATCCGCGAGGCGGAGGAGATCGCGGTCCGCATCGGCGATCCCGCGCTCGCGGAGTCGCTGCTCGAGCGGTTCGTCGAGAGCGAGCAGTCCAGCGCGCAGAACGTGGCCAACCTGGCGTGGGCCCTGGGCGCGCTCGCGAGCCTGCGCGAGGTGGCCGGCGACGTGAGGCGCGCGGTGGAGCTCAAGGTGGGCGCGGCGCGCATCGCCGACCCGGAGATCGCGCGGAAGCTGTCGTTCGAGGTCGCGCGCCTCGCCGCCGACAAGCTGGACGACCTGCCGCTCGCCGCTGCGACCTACGAGGCGCTCCACCAGGCCGACCCGGCCGACCGCGAAGCGTGGGAGCCGCTCGCCGCGGTGTACCGGCGGATGGGTGAGACGCGCAAGCTGGCCGACCTCCTGGGGTCGGTCGTCGAGTACGTGGACGACACGCACGAGCGGGGGCGGCTCCGCCTCGAGCGCGTGCGCACCATGATGCAGGGCCTCGGGCTCGCCGACGCGGACGCGGCGCCTCTCCTCCGGGAGATCGTCGACGAGGACGCGACGCAGGTGGAGTCGGCGCTGATGCTGGCGGCGATCCTCGAGCGGACGGGGGCCCACGAGGAGCTGGCGACGCTCCTCGCGGCGCAGATCGAGGCCGCGAAGGACCGGTCGGACGCCGCGTCGATCGGATCGCTCGCGCTGCGGCTCGGGCAGCTGCTCGAGCAATCCGATCGGATGCAGGCACGCAACGTCTACTACACGGGGCTCGACTGGGAGCCGGCGAACCGCGGCGTGCTCGACGCGCTCGTGAGGCTCCTCGACGGCGAGGAGGACGCGGCCGAGCGCGCCGACCTGCTCGAGCGACGGCTGGCGGTGGAGGAAGGCCCTGCCGCCGAGGAAATGGCCCTGTCGCTGGCGGCGGCGCGCACGGAGCTCGGCGACGCCGCCGCCGCCGAGCGCGCGCTGGAGCTCGGCTACCGCGCGCACCCCGCGAGCACGAAGCTGCGCGACCAGCTGGAGGGCCTCTTCCGCGAGCGCGGCGAGTGGAAGAAGCTGGCGGAGCTCTGCACGCTCGACGCGAGCGCGCGGGTCGACGTCGGCGAGCGCGTGGACCGGCTGCGCGAAGCCGCGATCATCTGGCGCACCGAGCTGGCGCTGCCCCGGGAGGCCGCGGCGGCGCTGCGCCTCGCGCGCGAGGCCTCGCCGGAGGACGCCTCGCTGCTTCGCGACCTGGTCGACATGCTCGTCGAGGCGGGGGACCACGCCGGCGCGGTGACGGAGCTGTCTTCGGCGATCGAAGGGACCGCGAGCGACAGCCCGACGCGGGCGGCGCTCCTCGCCGCGCGGGCGAGCGTCCGATCCGCGACGCGCGACGACACGGGAGCCCTGGAGGACCTCGAGGCGGCCTTCGTCATCGACCGCCCCGGGCACGCGCGCGCCCTCGCGGACCAGCTCGAGCGCGCCCGCGAGGAGGGCGCGACGAACGGCGGCGCGGCGGCGATGCGCGTGCTCCGCCTGCGGCAGGCGCAGGTGCTCCCCTACGCGGGGGACGTCGACGCGGCGCGCGCCATCCTCGTGGAGCTCGCGAAGCAGGACCCGAAGGACACGGCGGTGCTGCGCACGCTGGCGAGCCTGGAGTCGGCGCTCGAGCGATGGGACGCCGCCATCGCGGCGCTGAAGCGGCTCGTCGGCATGGAGGAGGGCACCGGCGCGGTGGAGACGGCTCTCCGTCTCGCCGATGCCTGCGAGCGCGCCGGCCGCCCGGGCGACGCGCGGGGCGCCCTCGAGCGAGCCCGCCTCGTGGCGCCGCTGGACCGCGCGGTGCGCGACCGCCTGGAGCACGTGTACGACCAGACCGGCGCGTGGCACGAGCTCGCCGACATGGCGCTCGAGGACGCGAGGGCGAGCGGCGACGTGGCGGCCCGCTTCGCGCTCTTGCTCCGCGCCGGGACGCTCCTGCTCGAGCGCGCGGGCGACCCCGGGGCCGCCATCGGCGCGCTGGAGGAGGCGCGGGCGCTCCGTCCCGCCGATCCGGAGTGCGTGGGGCACCTCGCGGACGCGTACACGCTGTCGGGGCGAGCCCAGGACGCGCTGACGTTGCTCGAGCAGGTCATCGCGCCGCAGAAGGGCAAGCGCTCGAAAGAGCTCGCGGCCCTCTACTGGCGGCTCGCGCGGGTCGCGCGCTACCTCGGGGACGGGCCGGGGGAGGTCCGGTCGCTCGTCCAGTCGCTCGAGTGCGACGCCCAGAACGGGCAGGTGTGCTCGGACGTCGCGCTGCGGGCGATCGAGCTCGATCAGCTCGACCTGGCGAACCGCGCCCTCCGCTCGATCACGCTGCTGAAGAGCCCGGGGCCGATGAGCAAGGCGCTCGCGTACCAGTACATGGGGGAGATCGCGCGCAAGCAGGGCGACGCGAAGCGGGCCATCATGCTGCTCAAGCGCGCGCTGACCGAGGACCCGACGCTCGAAGGCGCCCGCGCCCTCATCGACGCCATCGAGCGCGGCTTCTGAGCGCCTTCAGTCGTCCCACCCCGAGTCGAGGTCGGGCGGCGCGTCGCTGAGCGCGCGCGGCGTGACCGACTTCACCGGCGGCGCGGCGAGGACGACCGGGAGCGAGCCGGGGGGCTCTTCGAGCTCGCGGCTCTGCGGCACCGGCGGCGAGCCGAGGCGGACGAACAGGCTCTCGGCGGCGATCTCGATCGGCGGCGGCGGCAGCGACGTGCGCCGGACCCCCTCGGTCGCGCCGAGGGCGATGCGCTGCGCGGTTCTCGCGCCGATGCGCAGCGGAGCCACCATGTGCGGCACGCGCTCGATGGCCCGCGCGAACTCCTCGATCGGCGCCTGGAAGACCATCGTCGCGAACACCCGCTCGCGGAGCCCCCCGCCGAGCGCCGTCGCCACGTCGATCCGCGTCGTGCCGGCGTCGCCCGCCATGTCGATGACGAGATCGCCGTCGATCCAATCGCACGCCGTCGTCGCCATGCGCGCGAGGACGAGGAGCACCTTCGCGACGCCGGTGTTCGGCGCCGAGCGCGCCGCGAGGTGCGCCAGGAGTGCCTTCGTGTGCACGCGATCGACGATGGCGCTCACGATGTCGGCCTCGCCGAGATCGATGCAGCGCGCGATGTGGTCGTGCTCGCCGGCCATCGGCTCCTCTCTAACGCTAGCCCCTCGGGCGAGCCTCTGCCAACGCCGGCGCGCGGCTCACAT
>JBEKGQ010000578.1:0-4921 GCA_050012715.1 Polyangiaceae bacterium | reverse complement strand
ACGAGCGCCAGCAGCAGCGGCGGGGACGACTCCACCGGCGACGGCGGGGTCGGCAGCTTCGGTGACTCTGGCTTCTTGCACGATGGCGCCAGTGGCAGCAGCAGCGGCGGCATGCAGCCCCCAAAGGGGTGCGACTCGTCGTGCCCGGCGGCCGGTGGCATGTGCATCAACGACTCGTGCATCCTCACGGAGAACCCCGGCAGCGTTCCCGCGAGCACGCAGATGCAGCTCCAGGCCGGAGGCAGCGGCGACCCGACGTTCGCGTGGCAGTACCCCTACGACAACACCGTGTTCCCGCGCGGGCTCATCTCGCCCACCATGCAGTTCGCGGGCACGGCGCCGAGCGCCATCTACGTGCACATCACCTGCGCGAGCCTCGACTACAACGGCTACTTCGGGCCGCCCTCCTCGAGCAACATCCGGCTCGCCTTGCCGGCCGCGACGTGGACCGCCATCACGAACGCGGCCTCGGGCCCGAACGACCCGCTCGTGGTCGAGGTGACCAAGATCGCCGGTAGCGTGGTGGCCGGCCCCATCAAGGAGTCGTGGCCGGTCGCGCAGGGCAGCCTGCGGGGCGTCATCTACTACGAGACGTACGGCTCGCCCCTCGCGGGGGGCCCCGATTCGGTCGGCATCATGGAGATCCAGCCGGGTGCCGCGACGCCGACGGTGCTGAAGAAGGGCTGCGGCAACGTGTGCCACACCGCGAGCGCGGACGGCTCGACCCTCGTCGCCTCGACGTCACTCCTCTCCAGCGCTTCGTACGATCTCAACACCAACGTGAGCACGATCGCCACGCAGCCGAACGAGCGCTTCACGTACGGGGGAATCTACCCCGACGGATCGTTCGAGATGTCCGCGACCCATTACCGGACGTGGCTCAACACCCCGTCGAGGCTCTACGACACGAAGGCCGGCAACAACATCCCGGCGCTCGGCTGGGACGGCGTCATCACGAACGGGGGGACGACGGCCTTCTCACCAGACGGCAAGCAGCTCGCCTTCGTCCACGAGGACGAGAACGCGCGCACGATCGCGACCATGGACTTCGCGGTTGGCAACCACACGTTCTCGAACCTCGTCGACGTCGCCACCGACCCCAGTAGCCTCCTCGGCTGGCCGGCCTATACGCCGGACAGCAAGTGGATCGTCTTCCAGGAGGAGCCGGCGGGGGCGAGCGCGCCCTTCGAGACCGACGAGGGCGCGCACGGGGACCTCTACTTCGTCGACACCGCCACGAAGACCGTCGCGCGCCTCGACTCGCTCGACGGCTACACGGGGGCCGGGACGACGACCAGCTACCTGCCCGCCAACGATCCGGACCTCAGCTTCGCACCGACGATGCTCCCCGAGGCCGTCGGCGGATACTTCTGGATCGTCTTCACGAGCCACCGCTCCTACGGGAACACGTATCCCTCGATGGCCGCCGGGGCGGCCGGCGACGACGATCTCGGGCAGCTGTGGGTCGCGGCGCTCGACCTCTCGCCCACGGCAGGCAAGGACGCCAGCCACCCCGCGTTCTATCTCGACGGGCAGGAGCAAACGGCGGACAACCTCCGCGGGTTCTGGGTCCTCCCGCCCTGCGAGCAGAACGGGGGAGCCTGCACGACTGGCGACCAGTGCTGCAACGGTTTCTGTCGCCCGGCCGGCGACGGCGGTCCGCTCGAGTGCGTCTCGCCCCCGGGCGGGTGCTCGAACGAGTATGAGCTGTGCACGACGGCGTCGAACTGCTGCGACTCCAGCGATCAGTGCATCAACGGGCGGTGCGCCCAGCCGGCCGCCCAGTGACGCGGGCAACGTAGGCGCGCCTCCGCTCGCGGACTGGCCTCCGCGTCGAACCCTCTTCCATGCCGCCCTCCCTTCGGGTGACGCTGGACGGGCGTGGGGACAGGCCCGATGGGCGACATGAAGGGAGGCCTCGGGATCGCGGCCGCGGTCCTGGTCCTAGCCCTATGGCTTCTGCTCCCGGCCGGCTCTCCGCGAAGGCTGGTCCGGCAACCGCTCGTCTTCCTGGGGCTCTACGCGCTGGGCGTCGTCGCCCTCCGCCTACCGGGCGTGCTGCCGGCGGGGAGCGCCGCTCAGCGGGCCGTTTCTCTCGCGGCGGCTTTCGTCCTCCTCGCCACGCTCGCGCGCAGCGCCGTGCTGCTCGTCTTCGAGGTCGCTCTCGGGCGGCGCGGACGCCGTCCGCTCCCCGTCATCGTCCGGGACATCACCCAGGGCCTCGTCTGGATCGGCATCCTGCTCCTCGCGCTGCGCATGGTCGGCGTCGAGCCCGGCTCCCTCCTGACGACCTCGGCGCTGCTGACGGCCGCCGTCGCCCTGTCGCTGCAGGAAACGCTCGGCAACATGGTCGCGGGTCTCGCCATCCAGGTGCAGCGCCCCTTCGACGTCGACGACTGGATCCAGTTCGACGTGGAGAAGACGCACATCGGGCGGGTCATCGAGATCAACTGGCGGGCCACCAAGGTGATCACGCTCGACGACGTGGAGGTCATCGTCCCCAACGCGACGCTCGCCAAGGCCCCCATCGTCAACTTCACGAAGCCGACGCGGACCTCCCGGCGTTCGCTCTATGTGTACGCGTCGGTCGACGTTCCCCACCACGTCGTCCAGCGCGCCATCCTCGACGCGCTCGCCGGCTCGCTCGGTGTGGCGCCCCACCCGGCGCCCTCGGTCGTCACGAACGGCTTCGTGGACGGCAACGTCGAGTACTGGGTGCGGCTCTTCACCGACGAGTTTCAGCGGCGGGACGTCGTCGACGGCGCGGCCCGCGACCGCATCTGGTACGCGCTCCGCCGCATCGGCGTGAGCCCTGCGTCGTCGCCCAATCGCGCGGTGCATTTGCAGGAGGTCTCGAGCGCCGCCCGCGCCCGCGAGGAGCGGGAGCTCGAGGAGCGCGAGCGCGCTCTCCGGGGCGTCGACTTCCTCGCCGTCGTCCCCGACGAGCAGCGCCGCCGCCTGGCGGTGGCCAGCACGGCGCGCCTGTACGTCGACGGCGAGGCCATCGTGAAGAAGGGCGATGCCAGCGCCGAGATGTTCCTCGTCGAGAGCGGCGAGGTGACCGTGACCATCGACGACATGGAGCTCGCGCGCCTCGGGCCGGGAAAGTTCTTCGGCGAGATGGCGCTGATGACGGGCGAGCCCCGCAACGCCACGGTCCGCGCCGCCGGCGCCTGCCGCCTTCTCGTCATCGACGGGTCGAGCATGCGCCCGGTCCTCGAGTCGGCGCCCGACCTGGCCGTCCACATCAGCCGGGTCATCGCGGAGCGCCAGGCTGCGCTCGAGGTCGAGTCCGCCGCCGCGTCCATGCGGCGCCCGCCGACGTCCCCCGAGGAGCGGAGCTCCCAGCTTCTCGGCCGGATCCGCAAGTTTTTCTCGCTCTGACCCGCCTGGGGCACTATGGTCCCGATGGAGAGGTTGGGCCCCCCCACGCTGCGAGCAGGTTGGAGCTGGTCGGGTGGTCCGCGCGCCGGATTTGCGTTCTCGGTTCGTCACTTCCATGGTCCCGCTCGTCGTTCGGTCCGCCCGGCTGGTCGGCATGCGCCGGGCCCCCGAATCAACCCGAGCCACCATGCGAGCCCCAGCCGCATCGAAGAGTGCTGGGGTGTCCCGAGAACCGGGTACCGACGGAGGCAGCCGTTCTCATGAGTGATGCATCGACGCGAATCCGGACGAGCCCCGCTCGTTCGTCGCTCGTGCTTCCTCGGGCCGCCCTCGACACGGCGCTGTGGTGCCTCGACCACGTCGCGCGGGGCCTCATCGTCCTCGGCGTGACCGCGAACGCCATCACCGTGTCGTCCGTCGTACTGGCCGCCATCGCGGGCGCGCTGCTGTGCTTCGGCCAGTTCGGATGGGCTGCCGTCGCCATGGTCGCCGCTTCTCTCGGCGATGCGCTCGATGGCCTTGTCGCCCGGCGGACGGGCACCTCGTCCGTGGCGGGAGCGCTCCTCGACGCGTCGGTCGATCGCTACGAGGAGTTCTTCTTCCTCGGCGGTCTGGCCATCTACTTCCGCGACTCGGTCGGGGCCCTCGCGCTGACGCTCGTCGCGCTCGCCGGGTCCTTCATGGTGAGCTACGGGAGCGCCAAGGCCGAAGCTCTGGGCGTGCCCGTCCCTCCGGGCGCGATGCGCCGCGCCGAGCGTGCGGTGTGCCTCTGCGTCGGCGTGGCGGCGACGCCGGTGTTCGCCTGGCTGACCCGAGGCGCGGTGCTTCCGTCATGGGCATCGCCGCTGGTGTCGCAGGCTCCGCTCTTCGTCGCGCTCGGGCTCGTCGCCGTCGTGGCGAACGTCTCCGCCATCCGTCGCCTCCGCTTCCTCGCCCAGGCCAAGGTGGCGGTGAAGCTCGCGATCGTGCGCCCCCTCGTCGTCCCCGTGGTCTCCACCGACCGCGACGACCTGGAGCATGAGTCCGATTCGGACGGGGGTCAGGTCGTGGCGGCGCCGCAAGCCCTCCGGGCCCCGTGAGTGAGCGGGAAGAAGGCGCCTTCCGAGTTTGCGTTCTAGCGCTGGTTGCGCGATACCTGAGCTGAGAATGGGCAGTTCCGCTCCCGTGCCGCCCGACGATGGCGACGCTCCGAAGGGTCTCGACGTCGAAGACGAGACGGAGATGACCAGCATCATGGACGCCGAGCAGCGTCGTGAGCTTCAACGTGTCACCCGGGCGGCGAAGGAGACCGACCGCGAGACGGCGCGGCCACCGCCCGAGGCCGTCCAGGCGCTCGAGGCCGAGGCCGAAGTGGTGATCCCCAAGGCCGCCGCCGTGCCGGCGGAGGCGGTTGCGGCGGTGCCGTCGCAGCGTTCGGCGAGGCGAGCCGGTGCGGCAACGCCGGGTTCGCCGTCGCCCGCGTCCTCGCCGGCTCCGTCGGCGACCTGGTTCGTCGTGGCCTTCGTGCTGCTCGCCGCCGCGATCGCCTTCGAAATGC
>JBEKGQ010000577.1:0-4922 GCA_050012715.1 Polyangiaceae bacterium | reverse complement strand
GCTCGGGAGCATCGACGAAGGTGGGACCTTCGTGGTCAAAGGCCGACCCTACGCCGTGGCGGAGCTGGTCGGTGACGCCCAGGAGGCGCGCCGCTTCCTCGGGGGCGCCGGTTGCGTCGTTTATCTCTCGCCGCGCGACTACCATCGTGTCCACTCCCCCGTCTCGGGCACCATCCGCCGCATCCGCTCGCTGCCCGGCGACTACTACCCCGTCAATGCCATCGGTGTGCGCCACGTGCCCAACCTGTTCTGCCGGAATCGCCGGGTCTCGCTCGAGATCGACGCGGAGGATGGGCTCGGCCGGGTCACCGTGGTCATGGTGGTGGCGATGATCGTCGGACGCATCACGACCGTCGGCGTCGACGCGTGGGACGTCCCGCTCGGCGACCACGTCTTCGACCCGCCTCAGTCCGTCCGTCGAGGCGACGAGCTCGGCGTGTTCCACCTCGGCTCGACCGCCGTCGTTCTCGTCGAGAAACGCGCGGCGGGCCGCTGGCTCGTGGGCGAGGGTCCGGTGCGGTACGGCCAGGGGCTGATGCGAATGGTGGAGTCGTGACCGAAGAGCGTCGCGCCGCCCCCGCGCCCAAGCCGCTCGACTCGGCGGGGAGCGTCCCGCCTACGCTGGGCCCGGACTCGACGACGACCGAGGTGGCGCCCGTGCCGTCGACGCCGTCGCTCTCCGACAGCGAGCCGCCGCCCCCGTCACGCCAGGGCGCGCGTGACTCCTCCCCCGGCCGCCGCCGTGGGCGAACGACGCTGCGCATCCCGGACGACGAGGTGACGCGGCCGCAGGTCGCCGCCTCCGACGGGGCGCGCGAGTCGGCTCCGCCGCCGTCGGTCGTACCGCCAGTCGTCGTGGCCGCGCCGCCGCCGGCCGCCGAGCCCGCGGTCGTGCTGATGCCGACGCGCATCATCAGCATCAACCCGACCGAAGGCCCTCCGGAGCCGCTGCCCGAGGCTCCCCCACCGCTGGCCGCTCCAGTCATGCCCCCGCACGAGGACAGCTGGACGCCGTACCAGCCGACGGTCATCGATGCGGCTCCGACCGACCAGAAGATCGAGGCGCGCGCGCGCCTGGCGTCGGACGACCTCATCCCCATCGACACCGACGTGCCGGCGGCGGCCGACTCGGTGCCGGAGTCGCTGGAGCCCGACGACATCCAGCCCGCCAACCCGACCCCCGTTCCTCCGCCACCCCCGCTGCGTGCGGTCGCGCCGACCGAGCCGGAGGGCGAGGAGGTGAGGTTCGACGACGACGCGCCGACGCCCGCCGTTCCCGCGGTGAGCTACGTCGATACGCCGCCCTCGAGCGACCGCGAGCGCCGCTCGGATCCGGGGGCGGAGATCGCCGCGGAGGATCTGGTCGCGGTCGAGCCGTTGCCCCCCATGCGCCCGCGGCTGGCCTCGACGCCGCCGACGGTTCCCACCGCGGAGGCGCGCAAGGGCGGCACCCAGCCCTTGCCGCCCGTGAAGGCGCCGCTCGTCATCGTACCGCCTCACGTCGGCACCGTGGCGCCGCAGTCCGGCGAGGGATCCGGCCTGCGCCGCAAGGGCCGGCTCTGGTGGGAGGACCTCTTCAACGACGACTACCTGCGCACCTGCGAGAAGCTCACCGACGAGCAGATCGCGCGCGAGGTCGACTTCGTGGAGGACAGCCTGGGCATCGAGCGCGGCGGGGCGGTGCTCGACCTGGCGTGCGGGACCGGCCGCCACACCATCGAGCTCGCGCGTCGAGGCTACGAGGTGGTGGGCTTCGATCTCTCGCTGGCCATGCTCGCCCGCGCGGGGGAGGACGCCCAGGACCACGACGCGAAGGTGAACTTCGTGCAGGGCGACATGCGCGAGATGACCTTCGACGAACAGTTCGACGGCGTCTTCTGCTGGAACACGAGCTTCGGCTTCTTCGAGGAGGAGAAGAACGCCCTCGTCGTCGACCACATCCACCGCTCGCTCCGCGCCGGGGGCCTGTTCCTCCTCGACGTCATCAACCGCGACTTTCTCATCCGGCAGTCGCCGTCGCTCGCCTGGTTCGAGGGGGACGGCTGCGTGTGCATGGACGAGATGAGCGTCGACTTCATCACGAGCCGCATGAAGGTCAAGCGCACGATGATGCTCGACGACGGGCGCTCCCGGGAGATCGAGTACTCCATGCGCGTCTACAGCCTCCACGAGCTCGGGAAGATCCTCCACGATCACGGCTTCAAGGTGTGCGAGGTGAGCGGGCGCGTGGCGACGCCGGGGGTGTTCTTCGGCAACGAGTCGCCTCGCACGATCATCCTGGCGGAGAAGCGCTAGGCGAGCCGCCGGTCGTTCATGGCCCTCCGGAAGATCGCGACCATCGGGCATCCCGTCCTCCGCCAGGCGGCGCGCGAGCTCACCCGCGACGAGCTCGCGAGCGCGCCGGTGCAGCGCCTCGTGGACGACATGGTCGACACGATGCGCGACGCGAACGGGGCCGGCATCGCGGCAAACCAGGTGCACGAGGCGGTGCGGGTGTGCGTGGTCGAGATCAAGGACAACCCGCGCTACCCGTATCTGCCGGGCTGGCCCCTCACGGTGCTGGTCAACCCGGTCGTCACCCCGACGACCGAAGAGACCTTCATGAACTACGAGGGCTGCCTCAGCGTGCCCAACCTGCGCGGCGAGGTCCCGCGCTTCACCAGCGTCCGCGTTCTCGCGTGGGACCGCCGCGGCAAGGACCTCGAGTTCGAGGTGCGCGGTCTGACGGCGGGCACGTTCCAGCACGAGCTCGACCACCTCGATGGGCGGCTGTTCGTGGACGGCGTCGTCGACACGCGCTCTCTGTGCACGTGGACCGACTTCGAGCGATTCCACCGGGAGGCCTTCGTCGAGCGGGCCAAGGCGCTCGTGGCGCGCTTCGGGAGCTAGGCGGGAGCGTCGGCCGTCGCGAGCGCCGAGTGCGGCGCCTCACTTCAAGCCGCGGAAGACCCAGAACAGGGTACCCGACAGGACGATCGACACCGGGAGCGTGAGCACCCACGCCATCAGCATGTTGCGCACGGTCGACCACTGGAGGCCGGAGCGGTTCGCGGCCATCGTGCCGGCGACTCCGGATGAGAGGACGTGCGTCGTGCTCACCGGCAGGCCCGCCACGTCCGCCGCCCCGATGGTGAGCATCGCGGTGATCTCGGCGGCCGCGCCCTGCGCGTACGTGAGGTGGTCCTTGCCGATCTTCTCTCCCACCGTCACGACGATCCGCTTCCAGCCGACCATCGTCCCGAGCCCAAGCGCGATGGCCACCGCCACCTTCACCCATAGTGGAATGAAGCGCGTCGCCTCGTCGAGGTGGCCCTTGTATTCGTCGAGCACGGCGTCGTCGGCCTTCGTGAGCTTCGGCTCGCCGCGCTTCTTCACGAAGCGGAGCGCCTCGCCGACGAGATAGAGGTCGTTGCGGATGTTGCCGGTCTTCTCCGGGGGGACGCTCTTCAGATCCTTGTACGTGGCCACCTCGCCCGCGACGTCGTCCATTACGGTACGGATCGCGGGCAGGGTCTGCGGTGCGAGCTCCCGCGTGCGGACGTAGCGCGTGACCTCACCACGCGGATCGGCGACGACGACGACGGGGGCGTAGTGGCCGAGCACCTGCGACCCCTGCGCCGACGAGGCGACGAACTCGACCGACTGCTGGGCGGTCACCGCGTGGTTCAGCGCGTACGCCGTGGGGACCGTCCCGATGAGGATGAGCATGATGAGGCCCATTCCTTTCTGCCCGTCGTTCGAGCCGTGGGCGAAGCTCACGCCGGTGCAGGTCAGGAGGAGCAGGCCCCGGATCCAGAGCGGTGGCGGAGCATCCCCCTCGGGCGCCGTGTAGAGCCTCTCGTTCGGGATGATCCGGCGCATCAGGACGAGCAGGCCCGCCGCGCACACGAAGCCGACGATGGGGGACACGAGGAGCGACTTGCCGACGTTGGTCGCCTGAGCCCAGTCGACGCCGCTCGTCCCGCTCGCCGAGGAGAGGAGCTGGTTGGCCAGGCCGACGCCGATGATCGACCCGATGAGGGTGTGCGAGCTCGACGAAGGCAACCCGAACCACCAGGTGCCCAGGTTCCAGAGGATGGCGGCCGCGAGGAGAGCGAAGACCATCGCGAAGCCTGCGCCGCTGCCCACCTGCAAGATGAGCTCGACCGGCAGGAGCGAGACGATCCCGAACGCGACCGTACCGCTCGACACGAGGACGCCGATGAAGTTCCAGGCGCCGGACCAGGCGACGGCGACGTGAGGGTCGAGCGAGTGGGTGTAGATCACCGTCGCGACCGCGTTGGCCGTGTCGTGGAACCCGTTGACGAACTCGAAGCCGAGCGCGATGAGCAGCGCGACGCCGAGGATGAGGAAGGGAAAGACGGACGGCGAATGGACGACCGCCAGGTCCGATACGAGCTGAGACGCGGCGTAGCCGACGCCGACGATCAGCACGACGGCCAGCCCCGCGAGCCCGGCCCGCCCGGGGCTCTTGGCCAGCTTCTCGGAGACCGGGGACTTGCTCGACTCCAGCGACGTGATCGTGGCGGCCATGGGTTCCTCCGAGTCGGAGGACCATCCCTAGACCGGCCTTGGGCGCCCGTCTGTGCCGTTGGTGTCGCGAAGCCGCGACGAACGTGCGGGGGCGGGCCCGGGAAGCTACTGGGCGGAGGCGCAGCAGCGGAAGCCGGTCTCGGTGCCCTTGTAGAACCGGTCGTGGCCGCCCTGGGCGTCGCGGCAGGCGTGCTTGCCCGGCTGCCACCAGTTGCCTTTTTGCACGACCAGCTGCCCGTCCGAGAACCCGTCGACGCTCACCCACTCGGCGACGTTGCCGGCCATGTCGAGGACGCCGAAGGGGCTGCTGCACTGCGGGTGCGCCCCCGCCGGGTCCCGCTCGTCGCGTAGCCGCGCCCCACCGCCGGCGAGGAGGTCGAGCTTGTCCG
>JBEKGQ010000576.1:0-4947 GCA_050012715.1 Polyangiaceae bacterium | reverse complement strand
GGTGACGACCGGCGGCTCGACGCTAAAGGCCGCGGAGAAGCTCCGCGAGGCGGGGTACGAGGTCGCCGGGGTCGTGGCGCTCGTCGACCGCCTCGAAGGCGGGCGCGAGGCCATCGAGGCGTCGGGTCTGAAGCTCGTGGCGCTCTTCTCGAGGGACGACTTCATCCCGCCAACGGCGTAGGGCGCCCGCGATTGGGTTCACGATCGCGGCGATCGGGTTCACGATCGCGGCGATCGGCTCCGGCGCTAGGTCGCGTCGTTCCTCGCGCTCTTCAGGTCCGCGGGCGGATCCGGCGCCGCCGGGTGCTCGACCGGCGTCGCGGTGGGGACCACCTTCGCCGGCTTCGTCTCTGCGTCGTCGTCGTCCGGGTTGATCCCCGGCGTCGCGGGCGAGGTCTCGGCGCTCTCCTCCGTGGCAGCCGGCGCATGCGTGGCCGCGGGCGCCGGCGTGTGCGCGCGCGGGTGCCTCCGCGCCACGACGACGACCGCGGCCACCGGCAGGACCGCCTGCTCCGGCGCCGCGGGCAGGTCGTCCACGTTCACCGTCGGGATGTTCGTCGCGAAGGGCGCGAGGAGCTCGGCGCACGGGTCGCCCGGGCCGGGGTCGACCGGGCACGGCGCGTTCTTCGCCGCCGTCGCGAACGCCGCCGACGCGCCGGTGGCCGTCTCGGTGGCGAGCGACGACGGCGTCGCCGGGCTCGTCGGCGCCGCCGCCGCCGGCTTGTGCTCCAGCGACCGGAGCGTGCTCGCGCCCCACGCGCGCGCCGCGTGCAGCGTCCCGAGGGCATCGCCGCGCGCGAAGACCGCCGCGACGGCCCCGAACGCGATGCCCAGCGCGAACCAGAGCACGCGATTCGACCGGCCTCGGCCCTCGGCGCGCCGCCGACCCGGCTGCGTCGCCTCCAGCGCCTGCGGGCGACGGCCGACCCCCGTGTCGTCGTAGTCGAGCGGCGGCAGCGCGCGCGTCGACCCCGGGCCGAGCGGCACCCCCGGCGGGGGCGCGTGGGACGTCGTGGGGGCGTGCGGCGCGCGCACGGCACCCGCGGGGATGGCCGTCTGCGCGGCGACGGTCGGCGGCGTCGTGGGCCTCACCCGGCGCGGGCCGGCGATGGGGGCGTTGGGCATGGCGACCACGGATGAGTGCACCTTCCGTGCGAGCCGCGTCTTTCGCGTGGGCTGCATTCGTTCACCGCGTCGGCACGCCGGGGCCGGTTTGGACGCCCCGCGGCGCCTGGCCCCGGGTCGCCGCCGATCCAGATGGATCCGCGCGCATGACACCCGCCTCACAACGCGCCCCCTCCGCGTGGCAGACGTGTCCCGGGCCCGTGACGCGTCCCGCGCTTGCAAGTGGGCGCGGATACGTGGATGTTGAGGGCCGAGGGCCAGGCTTTGGAGACGCGACGCATCGACATTCTCAGCGATTCGACCGGGGAGACGGCGGAGAAGGTCGTCCGCGCGGCGATGCTGCAGTTCCCGCACTCGGGTGCCCACATTCGCCTCCACACGCGCGTGCGCACGAAGGAGGCGGCCAACCCCGTCCTCCAGGCCGCGGCGAAGGACGGCGCGCTGGTCGTCTTCACCGTCGTGAGCCCCGAGCTCCGCGAGTACATCCACCAGCAGAGCTACGAGATGAAGATCGAGGCGCTCGATCTCATCGGCTCGCTCATCGGCAAGCTGTCGACCTTCCTCGATCGCCAGCCGATCAACATGCCGAGCGGCATGCTCCCGCTCACCGAGGAGTACTTCCGGCGCATCGAGGCGGTCGAGTTCGCGGTGAAGAGCGACGACGGCAAGGAGCCGCGCAACTTCAAGAAGGCCGACCTCGTGCTCGCCGGCGTGAGCCGCACGAGCAAGACGCCGCTGTCGACGCTCCTCGCGCAGCGCGGGCTCAAGGTCGCCAACTGGCCGATCGTCCTCGGCGTTCCGCTCCCGCCGGAGCTCGAAGAGACGGCGCAGGACCGGGTGGTAGGCCTCACCATCGAGATCGAGCAGCTGGTCGACATCCGCAAGGCGCGCCTGAAGCAGCTCGGCATGCCGATGGACGCGAGCTACGGCCTCCGCGACCAGGTGAAGCAGGAGCTCGACTACGCGCGGCAGATCTTCGCCGAACACCCCGGGTGGCCGGTCATCGACGTCACCGGGCGCGCCATCGAGGAGACGGCGGTCATCATCCTGGAGTCGCTGAAAGAGCGCGACGAGACGAACAAGAACGCGCGCGCGGCGATCGTCTAGAACCGCCCCGCGACGCTCATCGCGGCGCCGCCGGGGACCGGGACGACGTCGACGCTGCTCGTGGTCGAAGGGTGCGAAGGCGCCGTCTCGGCGGGCGGGGCGAGGAACAGGTAGGCCGAGATGGCGGCGCTCGCGATGCCCACGCCGAGCGCGATGTCCGCCACGGTGAACTTGGTCCGGATCGAGTCGACGGAGCTCTCGGAGCACGAGGCGGTCTGCGCGCAGGGCTGGCTCTTCAGGCTACTCCGGTCGCTCAGCCCGCTGATGCCGAAGTAGGCCTCGGCGCCGAAGGCCGCGACGGCGAGCCCGCCGAAGACCCAGGCCGACGTGCGCGTCCCCTGCGGCGTGTCGCCGTGGTCCGCCGTCCCCGCGGCGGCGGTCGTGGCTGGCGCGGCGGCCGGCGCGCTCGGCGTCGGCGTGGGCGCCGGCGGCGGGCCGAACTGGACGAGGATGACCCGGCTCTTCTCCCCCGCGCGCACCATCACGTGCTGCTCGACCGCCGGGTAGCCCGCGGTCTGGAAGCGGAAGACGTGCGCGCCCGGATCCACCACGGTGGGCTTCCCGTCGAGCTTCGTCACGAGCGGTGCGCCGTCGACGAGGACCGTCACGTTCACGAGGTCGGCGCCCTTTTCGTCCTTCGCGCCGACGACGATCGAAGGGGACGATTGCTCGAGGTCGGCGAGCCACTTCATGCAGTCGCGGCGCACGAGCGTCGGGCAGGCGTCGCGCGCGCACGACGTGAACGCCTCCCGCGCGCGCTCGTACTTGCCGTCGTCGCGGAGCTGCTGCC
Organism: Polyangiaceae bacterium; assembly: GCA_050012715.1. Taxonomy (GTDB): domain Bacteria; phylum Myxococcota_A; class Polyangia; order Polyangiales; family Polyangiaceae; genus Palsa-1150. The sequence goes on along the minus strand of JBEKGQ010000576.1, from coordinate 1,925 downwards.
CCTGGTCGGAGGCCGCCAGGCAGCGCTGCTTCTCGTCCGCCGCCACCGCGGCACGACCCGGGGTGAGCAGCGCGACCGCCACGATGACGGCGAGAAGCACGGGGACGCGCCTCATCGTTTCCAGCATGGACGAGTGGGTCAGTTCAGACAAGCGGGCTTGTAGTGCTTGTGTCCGAGCGCGTCGATCGTGAACGGCGGATCGCAGTCGGGCGCGGGCGCCGCCGCGGGCCCCGCCCGGAAGACGCGGTGACGCGGCGCCGGCGCCGGGCCAGCGGAAGCCGGGCTCGCGCTCGGCGTCGAAGGACTGCTCGCGGTCGCGGAAGGCGGAGCGATCGGGAGCTCGGAGACGGCGATCGAGGGGGGCTCGGGCGACGTGGACGCGGTGGCCGACGCGGCCGCGGCCACCGATGGATCCGCGGGCAGCCCCGACGCTGCCGGCAGCGCCGTCGCGGCGAGCACCGGCGGCGGGGACGCAGGCTCCCGACGGAACACGAGCAGCAGCAGGAACACGACGGCCAGCGTCCCGGCGATCGCCGTTCCCGCCACGACCGCCGTCCGCGTGCGGTCGTGCCGGGTCGGTAGCGGCAGGATCGGCGATACGGCGATGCTCGAGACGTCCGACCGGAGCTCGGGGTGCGCCTCCACGGCGTCCGGCGTGCTCTGCGTCACCGTGGTCGGCATCTCGCCCACCGCGGGCATCGCCCCGCGCCCCTTCGCCGAGCTCGGCGACGACGAGGCGCTCTCGATCTCCGTCACGCGCGACGCGCGCTTGAGGAGCTCGTCGTGCGCGAGCGACTCGACCCATTCGCCGACCTCGGAGGCGGAGGCGACGCCGACGCACCGCTCCATGTCGAGCGCCATCTCGCGCGCGGTGGTGTAGCGTCGCGCCGGATCCCGCTCGAGACCGCGCATGACCACGCGGTCGAAGGCGAGCGGCACGTGCGACGCGATCTCGCTCGGCGGGGCGACGGTGCGCTGCAGGATGGCGGTCACCATCGCGGCCTCATTGTCCTCCTGGAAGAGCCGCTTGCCGGTGAGCGCTTCCCAGGTCACCACCGCCGCCGCGTACACGTCGGTCTGGCGCGTGACCCCCGCCCCGTGGAGCTGCTCGGGTGCCATGTAAGAGAGCTTGCCCTTGAGCTGGCCCTCGCGCGTCGTCTGCAGCCGCCCCGCGGCCTTCGCCACGCCGAAGTCGAGCACGCGCGGCACGCCGTCGATGCCCACGAGCACGTTCTGCGGCGAGACGTCACGGTGGACGATCCCGAGGGGCTCGCCGTGCTCGCTCTTCGCTTCGTGCGCCGCGTGCAGCCCGTGAAGAACACCGGTCATGATGGTCGCGATGACGTGGGTGTCGGCGGGCGTCATCATCGACCGCACCGACCGCAGGAGGCGGGCGAGCGACTCGCCCTGGACGTACTCCATGACGAGGAAGATCTCGCCGTCGTCGGGGGCCACGACGTCGAGCGTCTGCACGACGTTCGGGTGCTGGATGCGCGCCGCGAGCCGCGCCTCGTCGAGGAACATACTGACGAAGTCCGGATCCTTCGCGTACTGCGGGTGCAGCCGCTTGATGGCGATCGTGCGCGAGAAGCCCGCCGGCCCGCTCAGGCGGCCGAAGTGGACCGTGGCCATGCCCCCCGACGCGATCTCGCCGAAGAGCATGTAGCGCCCGATCATCCGTGCGGACGCCGCCGTAGACATTCAGGAAAACAAGCGTATCCGAGCCCAAGCACCGGGGCCAGCGCGTGCCGGTGTAGGATGCGGCGGAAGCACGCCGCGGCGCGCGAACGTTACGACGGTTGGAGAAGTCGCGAGTCCGATGAACATGCCCCGCGAGCTTGCGAGCGGATTGTCTGAGCCAAGCTCCCGGAGGGAGGCTGGCTTGAACATGCCCCGCGAGCTTGCGAACGGATTGTCTGAGCCAG
>JBEKGQ010000575.1:0-4948 GCA_050012715.1 Polyangiaceae bacterium | reverse complement strand
GCCAGCACCAGGATCCCCTCGACGATGACCACCGCCGCCGGCTCGATGCGCACGCCCTCGGGGGCCCGATCGTGGACGGCGAAGTCGTAGGTGGGGCGCAGGATCGCCTCCCCCGCGCGGAGAGCGTCGAGGTGCGCGCACAAGAGGTCGAGCTCCAGCGCGTCGGGGTGGTCGTAGTTGACGCGCTCGCGCTCCTCGAGCGGCCGCTGGGGCTGCGCCCGGTAGTAGTGGTCCTGCTCGATGAGGACGCCGACCCCTCGCGGCAACGCCTCGAGCACCGCGCGCGAGATGGTGGACTTCCCGGAGCCGGAGCCGCCGGCGATCCCGAGCACGAACGGCCGGAGCATGGGGGGGCCCTTTACCACGTCTCCGTCGCAGGCCCGGCGTCAGATGCTCGGCGCGGGGAGGGCGTCGAGCCGCTCCGGATCCACGTTGCGACCCGTGAGCACGACGAGCACGTCGCCCCCGCGCAGCGCCTCCGGCAGACCGAAGAGCACCGGCGCGAGCGCCGTCGCGGCGCTCCCCTCCAGCACGAGCCCCATCCCCCGATGGGCGTACGCCATCGCCGCGCCGATCTGCGGCTCGCTCGCGACGACGACCCCCGCCACCGCCGCGCGCGCGCGGGCGAAGCCATCGGCCGAGATGCCGCCCTCCAGCCCCTCGGCGACCGTCGTCCCCCCCGTCTCGAGGCGCTCGACCGCCGTCCCCTGCGCGAGCGACATGGCCATCGCGCACGAGGCCTCGCTCTGCACGCCCCAGACGGTGCGGTCGGAGGTGTCGCCGCCCTCGGCCTGGAGGGCCCACGCGATCCCCGTCGCCAGCCCTCCGCCGCCGAACGGAACGAGCGTCCGCTCCGGGACGCCGTCGAGCGCCCGCACGAGCTCGAACCCGAGCGACACCCCGTTGCCGAGCACGACGTCGACGTCGTCGTAGGGCGACACGAACGCCGCGCCTCGCGTCGCGGCGATCTCCTTCGCCAGCGCCTCCGCGTCGTCGTAGTGATCGCTCGCCGCGACGACGAGCTCGGCCCCGTAGGCCGCGATCTTGTCCCGCTTCGCCCGGGGCGCGGTTCGCGGCACGCACACGGTGGCCGGGACGCCCAGCACGCTCCCGGCGTACGACACCGCCGCGCCATGGTTGCCCGCGCTCGCGGCGACGACGTGGCCCCGCTCGCGGTTGGCCTCGAGCGCGACGAGCGCCCCGCGCACCTTGAAGCTCCCGGTCACCTGCAACGACTCGAGCGCCAGCCAGACGCGCGTCTCCCCGGTGGGGTCGGCCCTCAGATCGAGCTCACGCGCGCGGACGACCGGCACCTCGCGGAGCCGCGCCCCCGGAAAGCGCCGCCCCAGGTGCCGCACCGACTCGAGCGTCGCCGCGTCGGGCCGGGGAGCGCCGACGAACACGGCCGCTTCGACGCAGCGCATGGCCGGGTGGCTCACTTCGCGGCGGCCAGCCAGCGGAGAGGACGGCGGTAGTTGGTGATCATGCGGTCGGCCGGCACCTCGTGGCCGAGGCCGGGCACGATCTTCACCTTCACGCGGATGTGGGCGTCCTTGAGCATGTCGCCCGCGCGCTTCGTGTTCTCGGCGACCTGGTCGTTCTCGCCCGTGAAGAGGTAGACGCGCCGGATCTTCGAGTGGTTCTGGTCGAGGAGCTGCGGGGCGTCGCCCCACCAGTACTTGTCGTTCGCGGCGAGGATGAGCCAGCGGTTCCAGTGCGCCGGATCGCGCAGGCCCACCTGCTGGGCGATGTAGGCCCCCTCGCTGAACCCGATGAGGATGTCCCCGTGGGTGCGGACGCGGCCCTTGTACTCGGCCTTCAGCGCGGCCACCGTCGCGTCGATGATCTTCCGGGCCGACTCGGCGTCGTTGTTCCAGGTGCGCCCGCCGCTGTCGGTCTCCGACGGGCCCTGCGGGCAGACGACCCACCCGAACTGCCTCGCGACGCGCGCCCACTTGCGGCAGTCCTCCATCGCGTTGCCCCCGCGACCATGGAGGTACATGAGGATGGGGCGCATCGCGTGGCTGCGCGGCTTGTAGTAGTAGGCCTCGCCGGCGCCCGGCACGTCGATGCTCAGCGGATCGGGGGTTCCCGTCTCTTCCTTCGCGCCGGCGGCGCGGCCGTAGAGGCTCACGACGCCGAGGACGGCGACGACGAGGGCCAGGAAGAGGGGGGTCCGGCGCTTCACGGTGGAATCTCCACCCCTTATTCCATGGCGGGGCCCCAGGCAAGGCGGGGCCAGCGCTGGCGGTGGGGGTCGGGGTGCTACGCTCGTCCCGGCCCGGTCCATGAGGCCCCTCGTCTATGCCACGCGAAAGTCGATGCTGGCGCTCGCCCAGTGCCGGGCCTTCGTCGCGCAGCTCTGTCGGCTCGAGCCAGCGCTCCAGACGACCGAGCTCCAGGTGGTGACGAGCGGCGACCGCATCACCGACCGCCCGCTGGCGGACATCGGGGGCAAAGGGCTCTTCGTGAAGGAGATCGAGGAGGCCCTGCTCGAGGGGCGCGCGGACTTCGCGGTGCACTCCATCAAGGACGTCCCCGGGGCCCTGCCCGAGGGGCTCCTCATCGCGTGCGTGCCCCGGCGAGAGGACCCGCGCGACGTCCTCGTCTCCCCGCGCCACCGGACGCTCGAGGCCCTCCCCCCGGGGGCCCGCGTCGGCACCTCCAGCCTGCGGCGCATGGTCGCTCTCCGCGCCCGGCGGCCCGACCTCGACGTCGTCCCGCTCCGGGGGAACGTGGACACGCGCCTCCGCAAGGTCGACGCGGGGGAGTGCGACGCCATCGTGCTCGCCCGCGCCGGCCTCGTGCGCCTCGGCCTCGAGGGGCGGGCGACGCAGATCCTCGAGACGGACGTGTCCCTGCCGGCGGTCGGACAGGGGGCCCTCGGCATCGAGTGCCGGGCCGACGACGCGGAGACCCGGGCCGTCCTCGGTCGCCTGCACGACGCCCACACCGCCACCTGCATCGCCGCCGAGCGGGGCGTTCTCATCGCCCTGGGCGGGGACTGCAAGACCCCGCTGGGGGCCCACGCCGACCGCATCGGCGACACCCTGCGCCTGCGCGCCTTCGTGGCCGGCCCGGGCGAGGGCGATCTTCGCCGCGCCGAGAGAATCGCGCCCTGGCCGGGGAGCGAGACGGACGCCCACGCCCTCGGGATGGCCCTGGGTCTCACGATAAAATAGCCCGTTTCTTGGCGTCTCCGTGCCCCGGCGGAATACGATGGTTTCCATGGGGCTCGAGGCCGAATGCACGGTCCGCGTCGGCCGGAAGACGTCCACCGGGAAGGCGCTGCTCGAGACCGAAACGCTGATCTTCCGGGGTGATTTCAGCCTCCAGATCGCCTTCGGCTCGATGCGCGAGGTCTCGGTCGACGGCGACGCGCTCGTCGTGAAGACCGACGACCAGGAAGCGCGGTTCGAGCTCGGCGCGCCGGTGGCCGAGCGCTGGCTCCGCCTCATCAAGGAGCCGCGGACCCTCTTCGAGAAGCTCGAGCTCCGGCCCGACATGCGCGTCGCGGCGGTCGACGTGCGCGACTCGCTCTTCATCACCGCGCTCCGCGAGCGCACGGCGAGCGTCGCCGAAGGGCGGGTGCCGGAGGGGGTGCCGGTCGTCTTCTTCGGTGCCGAGACGCGGGACGCCCTGCGCATGATCCAGCTTCTGCGCGCGCGGATGATCGACACGGGCGTGCTCTGGGTGATCCGTCCGAAGGGCAGCGCGGCCATCAGCGAGTCCGACGTGTTCGAGGCGGTCCACGGGGCCGGCCTCGTGGACACGAAGGTGGTGGCGTTCTCGAAGACGCACACCGCGCACAAGTGCGTCATCCCGGTCGACCAGCGGGGCGCGGTGCGCCGGCGGCCGCCGATCATGACGATTCCCCCGTCGGCGCCGCAGATGGAGCCGAAGAAGGGGAAGACGTCGTCGCGTCCGGCGCCGAAGCCGACGAAGGCGGCGACCGCGGCGAAGCCGGCGAAGGCCGCGAAGCCGGCGCCGGCGAAGAAGCCGAGCCCCGCGAGCAAGTCGGCCAAGAAGAAGCACAAGTAGGTAGCAGCGCGGGCGCAAACGCGCGCGCCTGTCCCGGGACACGTCGAAATCCGTCGGGGACACCCCGCCATCGACGAAACGCACGTGAGTCCGCGGGACGGCCTCGCGGCACGCCGAGTGCTCAGGCGCAGTGCCATGTCCTCCTCGCGCGCTATCCTTCGGTTCATGAGCGAGCCGCGCCGGCCGGCCACCTACGACGATCTGCGGGCGCTCCCGGCCAACGTCGTCGGCGAGATCGTCGGCGGCCGGCTCCTCGTCAACCCTCGCCCGGGCTCATCGCACGCTCGCGCCTCGTCCCGCCTCGGTGCAGCGCTCGACGGTCCCTTCGACCGAGGCAAGGGTGGCCCGGGCGGGTGGGTGCTTCTCGACGAGCCGGAGCTTCACCTCCATGGCGACGTCCTCGTGCCGGATCTGGCCGGATGGCGCCGCGAACGGATGCCTCATCTGCCCGACGCGGCGGCGTTCGAGATTCCCCCGGACTGGGTGTGCGAGGTGCTCTCGCCGTCGACCACCGCCGTCGACCGCACCGAGAAGCTCCCGATCTACGCCCGCGAAGGCGTGGCTCACGTGTGGCTCATCGATCCTGCGGAGCGGATCCTCGAGGTCTTCCGCCTCGAGCGCGGGTTCTGGACGCTGCAGATGGCGGCGAGCGGCGAGCGCGGCGTGCGGGCGGAGCCGTTCGACGCCGTCGAGCTGGAGCTGGGGGCGCTCTGGGAACGCTGACCGCGCCGATCGTCGTCATCGGGCTCGCGACGCGATGGAGCCGAAGAAGAAGGGGACGGCGCCGGCGAAGGCGGCGAAGCCGGCCACGAAGGCCAAGGCGGCGAAGCCGGCGAAGGCGGGCAAGCCGGCCGCGAAGCCGGCGAAAGCGACGAAGGCGGCCGCCGCGGGCAAGGGCGCCAAGAAG
>JBEKGQ010000574.1:0-4951 GCA_050012715.1 Polyangiaceae bacterium | reverse complement strand
GCCGTTCTTCACGACGCGGACCGGCCTGGGAGGCACGGGGCTCGGCCTCTGGCTCTCGCGCACCATCGTGGAGGAGGAGGGCGGCACGCTCACCCAGCGCAACCGCCCCGAGGGGGGCGCGGTGTTCACGATGTCGCTCCCGCTCTACCGCGCCGAGGAGCCGCAGGTGCAGGCTTCGGCGCAATAGGTGCCCGTAGTGCATACTACGGGCACACAGCCTCGCTCGCGACGCGGCTAGAGGCGCGCCCGGCCTCGGTGGCTTGGCGGCCTGCGCGCCGACCGATAGAACTGAGTCATGCGGTTTCGTGTCCTCGTGGTCGCGTGCGCGGCGTGCCTCCTCGCGATGGGGGGCGTGGCGAGCGCGCGACCGGGGGGAGGCGGGAGCTACCACGGGGGAGGCAGCACGGGCGGGTCGTTCGGTGGATCGCACCCGGTGTACACGCCGACGGGGCCGACGCCGATGGGCCGGGGCGGCGGGTCGCTCTCGCCGCTGGGGGCGCTGCTGCTCCTCGGCATCATCGGGGTCGTCGTGGTCGTGGTCGTCGTGCAGAAGAGCCGGCAGAAGAGCGCGGCGCTCGCGAGCCAGTACGACGCGAGCGCGGGACGGCGCGCGTCGGTGTCGCTCGGGCCGCTGCAGGCGCGGGACCCGGCGCTGACCGAGCAGAGCATCGTCGACCACGTGCGCCCGATGTCGGACCAGCTCCGCAACGCGTGGTGCGGCGGGAACATGCAGCCGGCGCGCCCCTTCGTGAGCGACGGCGTCTACAGCCGCTTCCAGGTGCAGCTCGCCCTGATGCGGCAGGAGAACCGGCGCAACGTGATGAGCGACGCGCAGATCCTCTTCCTGACCATCGAGGCGGTCGAGGACGCCGCGCCGCTCGACGTCGTCCACGTGCGCCTGTCCGCGCAGGCCCGCGACACGGAGGTCCCGTGCAACGCGAACGACGCGCAGATCCAGCAGGCCCTCGCGCGCGCCCCGGTCGCGCCGTACACGGAGATCTGGACGCTCGTCCGCTCGACCGGCGCGCAGACGAAACAGGGCGACGCGGGCGTCGGGACCGCGTGCCCGAAGTGCGGCGCACCGCTGGCGGGCGGCGAGATGCTCAAGTGCCGCTACTGCGGGGCGCTCGTGTGCTCGGGGGAGCACGACTGGGTGCTCGCGGAAATCACGCAGCTCTCCGAGTGGCGGCCGACGGGGCGGCGCCCCCCGGGGCTCGACGCGCTCCGCGCGCAGGATCCGGCGGTGGCGGCGGAGGTGCTCGAGGACCGGGCGTCGTACCTCTTCTGGAAGTGGGTCGAGGCCGGGCGCGCCAACAACCCCGCGCCGATGCGCAAGTGCGCGTCGCCGGCGATGCTCGCGGCGGGGCCGCGATGGGACCTCTGCGCGGGCGCGAGCGACGTCGCGGTGGGCGCGTCCGAGGTCACGCAGTGCGTGGTGGGCGCGGGCGACGGGTTCGATCACGTCGAGGTGCTCGTGAAGTGGTCGGCGCGCTTCGCCGGCTCGCCGGCGTACACGCCGCGGCAGACGGCGATCCGCATGGCGCGGCGGGCCGGCGTGAAGTCCAAGCTGTCGATGACGGCGCTGGTGTGCGGAGCGTGCGGAGCCCCGGTCGGGGACAACGACAGCACGAAGTGCGACCACTGCGGCGTCGAGCTGGCGGCCGGCGAGCAGGCGTGGGTGCTCGAAGGCGTCATGCCCGCCGGCGCGTCCTAGGGCAAGCCGAGCGCGCACTGGCGGTCGGAGGCGCCTGCCTCGTGGGCGAGGAGCCACTTCTTCCGCTCGATGCCGCCGCCGTAGCCGGTCAGCGAGCCGTCCGCGCCGATGATCCGGTGGCACGGGAGAATGAGCGAGACAGGGTTCGCCCCGTTCGCGGCGCCGACCGCGCGCACCGCGCGAGGAGCGCCGACCGCGCAGGCGATGTCGCCGTAGGACGCGGTGGCGCCGGCCCGCACGCCGCGAAGCGCCGCCCACACGCGCCGCTGGAAGTCGGTGCCGCGAGGAGCCGCCGGGAGCGCGTCGAGGGCGGCGACGTCCCCCGCGAAGTACGCGTCGAGCGCATCGCCGGTCGGCTCGGCGGCGCGCGCGACCGCGAAGGTCACGCCGCCGGAGGCGCGGTCGACGTGGCGAGCGAGCGGCTCCCACCGGTCGTCGAAGCCGAGCGCCACGACGGCGCCGCTCTCCTCCACCGCGAAGCGCACGAGCCCCAGGGGCGTGCGCCTCGTTCCCATCGCGAGCGTCGTCGTCATCGGTCGGCTCCCAGGCTCCAGAGGTGCATCGCCGCGTACGCCCGCCATGGGCGCCACGGTTCGGAGAGAAGAATCACGGCGCGCTCGGGGGGCGCCTCCTGCCCCGCGGGGGCCAGCGCCCGGCGGAGCACGAGATCGCCCGCCGGGAACGCGTCCGGATCGCGGCCCCCGCGCATCGCCACGTAGGCCGCGGTCCACGGGCCGATCCCGGCGAGCTCCACCGGCCCCTGCGCGGGCTCCAGCGGGCGGCGCCCCTCCGCCATCGCGCACGCGAGGCCGATGATCGCCGCGGCGCGGGCCCGCGGCAGGCCGATCGACGCCACGTCCGCGCCCGCGAGCGCGTCGGGGGTCGGGAAGAGGTGCGTCAGCCCCGCGGCGGCGCCCGGGATGGGCCGGCCGAAGCGCTCCACGAGGCGGCCCGCGAGCGTCGTGGCCCCGGCCACGCTGACCTGCTGGCCGAGGATCGCGCGCACCGCGATCTCGAAGGTGTCCCACGCCCCCGGAACCCGCAGCCCCGGGCGAGCGCGCACCGACCGCGCCAGGCGCCGGTCCTGCGCGAGGTGGGCGTCGATGCGGAGCGGATCGGCGTCGAGATCGAAGAGACGGCGGACGCGCGTCACCATCGCGAAGAGGTCCGCCCCGGCCACTCCCCACGCCGACAGGATCAGGTGCGCGTCGTCCGGGGCGCGCCGCACCTCGATGCGAGCCGGGCGGCCGGCGATTTCTACCGTGCGCGCGTAACTCTCCCCGGAGACACGCTCGACGCACGGAATGGCCCGGCGGGCCAGGAAGCCGACCAGCTCCGACCACGCGAGCGGCGCGCGGTACGGCAGCCGCAGGACCACCTCCGCCTCGCCGCGGTCCGCCTCGCGCCGCACGCCTCGGCGGCGGAGCTCGGTCGGCGTCGCGCGAAACGCGGCGCGCACCGCGTCGTTGAAGCGGCGGAGGCTGGCGAAGCCGGAGGCGTGGGCCACCTCGGTCATCGGGAGCGACGTCTCCTCGAGGAGCTTGCGGGCGAAGTGCGCTCGCTTCGTGCGCGCGACCGCGATCGGCGCCGCCCCGAGGTGCCGGTCGAAGAGCCGCCGCAGGTGCCGCGCCGTGACCCCGAGGCGATCGGCGAGCGCGTCGATGCCAGCGTCGTCCAGCGCCCCCTCGTCGATGAGCCGCAGCGCGCGCGTCACCGTCACCGGCGTCCCGAGGGCCGCCGGCGTCCCGGGCGACGCGTCCGGGCGGCACCGGAGGCACGGGCGGAGGCCGAACTGCTGCGCGGCCGCGGCGGACGGAAAGAACCGCACGCTGCTGCGGCGCGGCGTCTTCGCGGGGCACCCCGGGCGGCAGTAAATGCCGGTCGTCGTGACGCCCACGAAGAAGCGCCCCTCGAAGCGCCGGTCGCGGCTGACCATCGCCATGTACATGTCGTCCGCGTCGAGGCTCACCCGGATTCGATACAGCGTCCGCGGACGTGCCGCTCGCTGCTTTCGGACGTCCATCTCCCCGCCCATCGGCGGGCGGCGGCCCAGGGCGCGGCGCGTCATGCGAAGCGCCTTGACGTGCTCGCGGGGCATGGCACGTTGCGACCGTCACTTCGAACTGAGTGACGCAACAACGAGGTTCGGTGATGCGCATCTCGCGTGGCGGATGGGTGGCGGCAGGGCTCCTCGCGGCGGCAGCGGCGTGCAGTCATGGGGACGACACGTCGTTTTCGGGGCTCGACGAGGAGGGCGGCGCCCCGCACTACAACGGCGCGGGCGACGACGCGGCCACGCCGGACGACTCGGGTCACGGCGGCGGGGGAGAGGGCGCGGCTTCCGGCGACGACGCGACCGCCGAGGCGAGCAGCGGCGGCGCGATGGAAGCGTCGACCCCGCAAGACACGGGGGGCAACCCGACGGCGGTCGAGGCGGGCGAAGAAGCGAGCGTCGAGGCCGGTGCCGAGGCGAGCGCCGAAGCCGCCGCGCCCGAGGCCGGTGAAGAAGCGGGGACGGGCGCGGGTCCCGACGCCGGCCACGAGGCGAGCGTCGAGGCCGGAGCCCCGGAGGCGAGCATCGAGGCGGGGGCGCCCGAGGCGAGCGTCGAGGCCGCGGCCCCGGAGGCGAGCGTCGAGGCAGGCCCCGACGCCACCGCCGAAGCCACGGTCGACGCGGGCGTGGACGCACCCCCCGAGACGTCCACCGTCGAAGACACGGGCGTCGCGGAGAGCGCCCCGCCGTACGTCGCCCCCGTGTGCGACGGCGTCATCAGCCCGGGCGAGTACGGGGGAGCGGCCAACCAGGCGACCGACCTCTCCGGTCAGACCTGGTACATGACCTGGGACGACAACAACATCTACGTCGCGATCACCAACGCGGACGTGCTCGAAGGGAACATCGTCTACTTCTCGAACGGCGGGCCGGGGATGACGAGCGGCGAGCTCTACGACTCGACCGACGTCACCACCCTGCCCTTCAGCGCCCAGCTCGCGGTGTACGCGCACGACGGGTACACCGAGGGCCGCCAGTTCTCGGGCGGCGCGTGGGGCACGCCGAACACCACGCTGGTGCGCCTCTGCGACAACGCGACGACCCAGGTGCGCGAAGAGGTGATCCCGTGGTCCCTCTTCGGAGGCAAGCCGGTCTCCTTCGGGTGGACCGGCTACCTCGCGGCGGACGGCAACACGAATCCGAATGGCTACATCTACGGCCAGATGCCGCTCGGGAACCCGAGC
>JBEKGQ010000573.1:0-4952 GCA_050012715.1 Polyangiaceae bacterium | reverse complement strand
TGTACGGCTCGAAGATCGAGCCCGCGAGCAACGCGCTCGACGTGCCCCGGGGCATGACCCCCGCCGCGGCCGCGGCAAGCGCCGCCAAGACCTAGGTCGCCGTCCGTCTGGCGGGCGCTTAGAACATGTTCTACGGTGCATCCCGGAGGCGTGCACGATGAGGAACCACGAGCAGCTCTACATCGGCGGGGAGCTCGTCTCTCCGTCCGGCACCGCGAAGATCGAGGTTCGCTCGCCGGCCAACAGTGAGCTCGTGGGAACCGTCCCCGATGGCACCCCCGCCGACGTCGATCGCGCCGTCGCCGCCGCCCGCGACGCCTTCGACCGCGGGCCCTGGCCCCGCATGACGCCGGGCGACCGCGCCGACGCCCTGACCCGGCTCAACGAGCAGCTCACCCTCCGCTCCGAGGAATTCGCGAGCGTCATCGCCTCCGAGGTCGGCTCGCCGATCACCTTCTCGCTCGCGGTCCAGGCCATCTCCCCCACGATGGTGCTCGCGTACTACGCCGACCTCGCGCGCACCTTCGCCTTCGACGAGCTGCGCGAGGGCGTCCTCGGCAAATCCTGGATCCTGCGCGAGCCGATCGGCGTCGTCGGCGCGATCATCCCGTGGAACGTGCCGCTCTTCGTCGCGATCACGAAGCTCGCCCCCGCCCTCGCCGCCGGATGCACGGTGGTCCTCAAGCCGCCGCCGGAGACCCCGCTCTTCGCATACGTCCTGGCCGAGGCGATCGAGGCCGCCGCGCTGCCCAAGGGCGTCGTGAACATCGTCACCGCGGGGCGTGAGGTCGGCGAGCACCTCGTGCGGCACCCCGGGGTCGACAAGGTGAGCTTCACCGGCAGCACCGCCGCGGGGCGGAAGATCGCCGGCCTCTGCGGCGAGCTCCTCCGGCCCGTCACGCTCGAGCTCGGAGGAAAGTCGGCGGCCATTCTGCTCGACGACATCGACCTGGAGACGCAGATCCGCGAGCTCCTGCCGTTCGCGATGATGAACAGCGGCCAGGCGTGCATCGCGCAGACGCGCATCCTGGCGTCGCGTAAGCGCTACGCGGAGGTCGTCGAGGTGCTGACGGCGGAGGTGCGCAGCCAGAAGACCGGCGACCCGTTCGACCCGGAGACGTTCTGCGGCCCGCTCATCGCGGAGCGCCAGCGCGCCCGCGTCGAGGGGTTCATCGCGCAGGGCCGCGAGCAGGGGGCGCGGGTGACGATCGGCGGCGGGCGCCCGCGCGCGCCGGAGCTCGCGAAGGGGTGGTACGTCGAGCCGACCGTCTTCGTGGACGTCGACAACGGCATGACCATCGCCCAGGAGGAGATCTTCGGCCCGGTGCTCGCCGTGATTCCCTACGACGACGAGGACGACGCGGTGCGCATCGCGAACGCGTCGCGCTACGGCCTCTCCGGCTCGGTGTGGACGAGCGACCACGCGCACGGCCTCGCCATCGCGCGGCGAGTCCGCACCGGGACCTTCACCGTCAACGGATGCACGCTCGACTTCGCCACGCCCTTCGGTGGCTACAAGGAATCGGGCCTCGGGCGCGAGCTCGGACCCGAGGGACTCGCCTCGTTCCTGGAGATCAAGTCGGTCAACATGCCGTTCGACTACTTGCCGGGAGGGTGACCCCCTCGCTTACGCCCCGTTGAGGCTCCGTCCGCCGAGGTTGGCGACGACGAGCGCCAGCTGCGCCGGCTCCACCGGCTTCGCGACGTGCATCTGGTAGCCGGCGGAGAAGGACCGCTGCGCATCTTCGGAGCGCGCATACGCCGTCAGCGCGACCGCCGGGGTCCGGCCGCCCTGGTCGCTCGGCAGCGCACGGATCCTCCGGATGAGCGTGAGGCCGTCCACCTCCGGCATCCCGATGTCGCTCACGATGACGTCGGGCCTCGTGGCCGCGAGGCGCTGGAGCGCTTCGCCCGCGCTGGCGGCGACGTGAACCTCCGCCCCTTGGCCCCGCAGCACCTCGCTCACGAGATCCCGCGCGTCCTCCTCGTCGTCGACCACGAGGACCCGGAGACCGTCGAGCCGAGGCGCGTCCTGCGCCTCCCGCGACGGCACCGGCGGCGTCATCGCGGCGGGCCGGCTGTCACGGTCGACGGCGGCGACCGCCGAGCGTGCCGGGAGCTGCACCAGAAATTTCGCTCCGTGGCCCTCGCCCGCGCTCTCGGCGGTCACCGTCCCGCCGTGCGCGGTGACGAGCTGCTTCACGATGGCGAGCCCGAGACCCAGCCCGCCATGGCGGCGCGTCGTCGACGCGTCGGCCTGACGGAACCGCTCGAACACGAGCGGCAGCACGTCCCGCCGGATGCCCTCGCCGGTGTCGCTCACGACGACGCACACGTCCGAGCCGTCGCGGTACGCGCTCACCCCGACCGCTCCGCCCTTCGGGGTGAACTTCACCGCGTTCGACAGGAGGTTCCACACGATCTGCTCGAGGCGAGCGGCGTCGGCCGTAATCGTGAGCGAGCCGTCGGGCACGTCGATCGTCATCGCGATGCCCTTGGCCTCGGCGGCGGGGGTCACCGTCTCGACGGCCGAGCGCACGGTCTCCTCGATGTTCGTGGCCCCGAGGTTCAGGACCAGCTTGCCGCTGATGATGCGCGAGATGTCGAGGACGTCCTCGATGAGCTTCTTCTGGGCATGCCCATTTCTCTCGACGATAGCGAGGGCGCGGTCCACGTCGTCGGTCAGCTTTCGACGCCGCAAGATGGTGGCCCAGCCGAGGATGGCGTTGAGGGGCGTCCGGAGCTCGTGGGAGACGGTCGCGAGGAACTCGTCCTTGGCGTTGTTGGCGAGCTCGGCCTCCCTGCGGAGCGCCTGCTCCCGGACGCGCGCGTCCTCCGTCTCCTTCAACGCCTGGGCGTTCTCGACCGCCATGGCGGCACGCCGCGCGAAGTCCTCGGCGAAGGCGAGATCGTCCTCCGCGTAGTGGCGATCAGACTCCGCGTACACGAACGTCATCGCGCCCAGGGTGCGACCGCGCACGCGGAGCGGGACGATCATCGCGGAGTTCAGACGCAGCTCCCGGATGAGGCGCATGTGCTCGTCGTCCACCGCGGCCGCCTCGAGCAGCGCGGTCGGGATGTCGGTGTAGAGCTCCGAGCGTCCCGTCCGGATGACCTCGGGGACGCCCGTCGGGGCGTTCGGGTCCGGCGGGTATCGTTCGCCGAGCTCTCGCGCCATCCGCACCTTGTTCTCGTCGACGTGCGCGACGGCCACCTGCCGTGTTCCGCCGACCTCGGGCTCGACGAGCTGAACGGCGCACCAGTCGGCGAGGGTCGGGACCGCCAGGCGCGCCACCGTGATCAGCGTCGCCGCGTAGTCGACCGAGGACACGAGCGCCTCTCCCGCCTTCGCGAGGAACTCGGTCCGCGCCCGGTCGCGCTTCTCGTGGCTCACGTCCCGGAAGACGAGGACCACGCCGACGATGCCGCCGGCCGCGTTGCGGATGGGGGCTCCGCTGTCGTCGATCGGCAGCTCGCGGCCACGCCGGGGGCGAAGGACGGTGTGGTTGGCGAGCCCGACGATCTTCCCCTCGCGCAGGACCTTGGTGACGGGGCTCTCCACCGCGGCGCGGGTCTGCTCGGAGAAGATGCTGAACACCTCGTCGAGGGCGTGTCCCCGCGCGTCCGCCTCGCTCCACCCCGTCAGCGTCTCGGCGACCGGGTTCATGAAGGTCACCCGGCCCTCGGGGTCGGTCGCGATCACCGCATCCCCGATGCTCCGGAGCGTCGTCGTGAACCACTGCCGCGCCTCGTCCTCCCGCTCGAGCCTCGCGGCACGAAGAAGAGCCTGCGCGCAGTGGCTCGTGAGCGTGTCGACGAACGCCCGCTCGTCGTCGGCGAACTTCCGCGGCTCGAAGAACCCGACCCCCAGCAGGCCGAGCGGCTTGCCCTCCGCCACGAGGGGAACGCTCCAGAAGGCCCGGGCCCGTCGGCCGGCGGCCTTCACGTTCGCGAGCGTCGGGTACCTCCGGACGTACTCCGACTCGTCCTCGGCCCAGACCGCGGTGCCGGCACGGAACGACGCGAACGTCGCCGGGTTGCCGGTCTTCGCGTCGATCCGCCGGATCTTGTCGAGCACCTCCGGGGCGACCCCGACGTCCGCGACGAGGTCGAGCCCGTCGCCGGCGTCGTCGAGCAGGTAGAGGGTGCACGTATCGGCCCCGGCCGCGCGCCTCCCGTGGTCGACGACGACGCGAGCGACCTCGGACCGCGTACGCGCTTCGGACAGCGCCTCCGCCAGCTCGGACAGAGCGGTCAGGCGAGCCTGCGCCCCCGTCGCCATCGCGCTCACGAGGCGCTGGTGGGCCCCTTCGCGCCGCCACGTGAGGGCGAGGAGAGCGAAGCCGCCCATCGCGAGCAGCGCGGAGGTGAGGAGCAGCGCCACGCCTCGCGTCCGCGCGGTGTCGCGGCGCTCGACGAGGAGCCGCTCCTCCTCCGCGCGCATGATGGCCACGTCCGCACGAACCGCGTCGGTGCCGTGGATCGTCTGCGCCGACCCGAGCCGCGCCAGGGCCTCATCGCGCCGGCCCGCCCCCGCGAGGGCCATCAGGCCGCGCAGATCGTCGAAGAGACCCTGCGCGTCACGCTCGGCGGCGTCGACGTTGCGTGTCTGGCCGGCATTGTCGACGACGAGCCCCCGCACGAGCGAGAGCTGCGCCTTCGCGGTCGCCACGGCCGCATCGAAGCCCTCCACGAGGTCCGGTCGGCCGGACGCCACGTACCCGCGCGCCGCGGCGTCGGCGTCGAGCACCGCGGTCAACCATTCGTAGGAGGCCTGTCGGACCTCCAGCGTGTGATCGACCCAGCGCGCCGAGGACAGATACGCGCTCAGCGCCGCGACGCAGAGCACGACCGCGACGACGAGGCCCGCCGCCGCGATCCGGAGCGGACCTCGCTGCGGCGGATCACGGTTCTGCGGAGCGCGGGGCATACAATCTCGACGTTACTCCAGC
>JBEKGQ010000572.1:0-4963 GCA_050012715.1 Polyangiaceae bacterium | reverse complement strand
GGGCAACCCCGACGAAGTAGGCGCCCAGCGACTCCACGAGGAACGCGCACATCACCAGCAAGCCGCCCGCTCCCAGCGCCATCGCCACGTAGGCCGTGTGCCGGCTTCGCTCGCTCTCCTTGTAGTCGCGAAGCGCGGACCGAGTGAACGTGAAGGTCACCATCGAGACGACGAACCCGAGCATCTGGTTCGACGCGATGAGGTGCGACGTGCCGATGAGCGCCTCGGTGTACCAGGGGAGCGCCCGATCGAGGCTCTCGAAGATCGCGGTCACCTTGGGGACGACGACGACCATCATGACCGTGATCAGCGCGGAGCCGATCACCATCATCAGCGCCGGGTAGGCGAGCGCCGCGCCGACCTTGCCGCGGAGCTTCGACTGGTTCTCCATGAAGTCGGCCAGGCGCTCGAGCACACCTTCGAGCGTCCCGGACGCTTCGCCGGCGGCGACCATGCTCACGTAGAGGTTCGTGAAGACGTTCGGGTGCGGTTCGAGGGCCTTGGCCAGCGAGCTACCCTCGTTCAGCCGATCGACGACCTGGGTGAGCACGCGCTTGAGCTCGCGCTTCTCCACCTGCTCGATGAGCGCCCCCACCGCCTCCACCAGCGGAATGCCGGCGGTGACCAGCGTGGCGAGCTGCCGGGTCATCATCGCGGTGTCGGCGACGCCGACGCGGTTGAACAGCGAGATGCCGCCCCCGCCGCCGGCCTTCCGAGCGCCCGCGCGCGCCTTCGCGTCCTCCTCCGCGCCGGTAAGGAGGATCCCCTCTCGCTTCAGCGCTGCTCGCAGGACTTTCGCGTTGTCCGCGTCACGGATGCCGTGAACCTGCTTGCCGCTGGCGGCGAGGATGCCACGGTACTCGAAGACGGCCATGGCTCACTCCGCCCCGGCCCGCAGGCCCGGGCTCGGAAGCGACGGCGGCAGCGATCCCTCGAGGGCCATGTCCTCCTGCGTGGCGGCCAAGACCTCTTCGACCGTGGTCATCCCGGCGAGCACTTTGCGGGCGCCGTCGTCGCGCAGCGTGTCCATTCCCATGTCCTGCGCCGTCCGCTTGATGGCCTGCGAGTCGGCCTTCCTCAGGATGAGCGGGCCCACGGCGTCGTCGATGAGCATGAGCTCGTAGATGCCTCGACGACCGGTGAACCCCGTGTTCGTACACTGCGAACAGCCTTTGGCCTTGTAAAAGAGCGGACGCTGCGTGGGATCGAAGGACTCGAAGAGGTCCCCCTCGCCGACCTCGCGAGGGAAGTACCGGGAGTTGGGATTGTTGCGCCGCGCGGCACGGGAGCGCATGCGCTCCGGCGTCAGGCCGAGCTCCTCGAGCTCGAAGTCCTCCGCCGGATACGAGTACTTGCAGTTCTTGCAGAGGACGCGGACGAGCCGCTGCGCGAGGATGCCGATCACGCTCGAGCGGAGGAGAAAGGGCTCGGCGCCCATGTCGATGGTGCGCGTGATGGCTCCGGCGGCGTCGTTCGTGTGGATCGTCGAAAAAACGAGGTGCCCCGTGAGAGACGCGTTGATGGCGATCTCGAGCGTCTCGCTGTCGCGGATCTCGCCGACCATGACGATGTCGGGGTCTTGCCGGAGGAAGGCGCGCAGGGCGCTCGCGAACGTCAGCCCGATCTTGGCCTGGACATGCACCTGGTGGATGCCCTGGATCTCGTACTCGACGGGATCCTCGGCGGTCAGGATGTTGAGGTTCGGCTGGTTCACGCGGTTGATGCACGCGTAGAGCGTCGTCGTCTTGCCGCTTCCGGTGGGACCCGTCACGAGGATGATGCCGTCCGGCCGCCGGATGAGCCCGTCCATCAGCGCATACTCGCGCGGACTGAAGCCCAGGTCGGGCAGGTCGAGGAGGACGCTCGACTTGTTGAGCAAGCGCATGACGATCCGCTCGTAGCCGCGGCTCGTCGGGATGGTGCTGACGCGGATGTCGAAGCCCTTGCCGGCGATCTTCTTGGTGATGCGGCCGTCCTGCGGGAGGCGCTTCTCGGCGATGTTGAGCGAGGCTTCGATCTTGATGCGGCTGACGATGCTGTTCATGAACGCGCGCGCCGCGCGACGCGCCACGTAGAGCTCGCCGTCGATCCGATAACGGACGACGACCTCTTTCTCCTCGGGCTCGATGTGAATGTCGCTCGCTCGCTCCTTCATCGCCTGCAGGAAGAGCGAGTTGACCCAGCGAATGACGGGGGCCTCTTCGTCGGAATCGAGGATGTCGCTCGCCGCCTCGTCCTCCGAGGTCGAGTCCTCGTCGCTCTCGAGCTGCGCGGCCCCCGCCTGGCGCTCGTAGACGCGGTTGATCGCGTCCTCGATCTTGTCGCGCCCGCCGACCTTCGCCTCGACGGGCTTCTCGAAGAGGACCCGCACGTCGTCGAGGGCCTGGGTGTCGAACGGGTCGGCGCAGACCACGTGGACCGCCGCCTCGTCCTCGCCCACGACGAGGACGCGGTGGGTCTTCGCAAAGGCGATCGGGAGCCGGATCGCGAGCGCGGTCGGTATGTCCGCGGGGTCGATCCGTTCGACGAGCGGGAGCTGCGCCTCCTCCGCGAGGACGCGCGCGACCGCGAGCTCCTCCGCCACTCCCGTGTTGATCACCAGATCGAGCAGCTCCGTCCCCCGCTCGCGCTGCACCGCGAACAGCCCGTCGAGCTTGTCGGCCGGCACGACGCCGCGCCGCGACAGGAGCTCGCCGAGGAAGCGCTGCTCGGAGGCCATCGCTCATTTCTCCTGCTTCTCGATGTTGCGGGCCGGGGGGGTCACGTTGAGCCCCGGCGGCGGGGGGGCTCTCTCGCCGGCGGGCTTCCCGGCGCCGCCACGACCCCGTCCCTCGGGGGCCTCCGCCGCCTCCGTCCCCGCGCCGACGCCCACGGGCCCCGGGAGCTCGAGCGGCTGCCCGGGCTCGTGCGTCTTGAGCTCGCGTGGACGCTGCAGCTCTTCGAGCCGCCGCTGCTCCTCCACGTCGGTGAAGGACTGCCGGATGTCCTCCAGGAGACCAATCATGCGCGAGTAGTCCTTGGGCGCCTCGTACTCGTTCTGCTCCGCGAAGACGAAGTAGTGGTCGAGGAACTCCTGCCTCTCCTGCATCTTGCGCTCGAACACCGTCCGCAGATCGGTCTGCTCGCGGATGATGTACGGCGTCAGCACGAGGATGAGGTTCGACTTCTGCAGCGTGCTGCTGCGTGAACGGAAGAGCGCGCCCAGGACGGGGATGTCGCCGAGGAGCGGGATCTTCGTGTCGGTGCGCGCCACGCGGCTTCGCATGAGGCCGCCGATCACGACGGTCTGCTGATCCTTGACCACCAGCTGCGTCGTGGCCGTCCGCTTCGCGAAGGGCACGACGCCGAGTGAGCCGATGGGCTGCTGGCCGGTGATGTCGCTGATCTCTTCGGCCACCTCGAGGCGCACCTCGTCCGAGTCGTTGAGGTGCGGCGTGATCTTGACCTTCGTGCCGATGTCCTGCCGCGGCGCGATGCCGCCCCCACCGAGACCGCCCAGCGCGCCGAGCGCCCCCGCGGCGCCGGCCGCCGCGCCCGTACCACCCGGCAGCCCGCCGAAGCCGGCGGAGTTGGTCTGCAGCGGGATGTTCTGTCCGACGTTGATCTCGGCGGGGATGTTGTCCGTGGCGAGGATGTGCGGGGTCGAGAGGATGTCGGCGTCGTTGGTGCTGGCGAGGGCGTTGATGAGCACGCCGAACGCCGGGATGGAGAACCCGGTGCCGAGCAAGTTCTCGCTTCCCGGTAAGCCCGGACCGCGGATGCCGAGCGCGAACGCGTTCAGCGTCGAGTCGGTAGGGCTCGGTAGGAGGATCGATCGGAACGGGTTCAGGCCGCCGTAGAGGAGAGTCTGCCCCGCGGTGGACCCGATCGTCGTGCTCGGCGCGGCGCCCCCGTTGAACGCCATGCCGAACTGGTTCTCACGGTCGATCGTGAGATCCATGATGACCGCTTCGATGAAGACCTGGCGGCGCGGCTGATCGAGCTTGTCGATGACGGTACGGAGGTTCGCGAAGTCGCGCAGGCTCGAGGTGACGACGATCGAGTTCGTCGCCTTGTCGGAGCTCACCTTGACCTTCGACTCGAAGATCTCGAGGGGCGCGCTGCCCGCGGCCCCCTTCCCCTGGGCCGGGGCCGTCCCGCCGGCGGACTGAGCGCCCGTGATGATGTCGTTGAGCGTCTTCCCCAGCTCCACCGCGTCGGCGTGCTGCAACATAACGACGTGGATGTCGCCGCCGGCGATGTTGGCGGGCACGTCGAGACGCTTGATGAACTCGAGGATGCGCAGGTACGCCCGCTCCGTGGCGATGATGACGAGCGAGTTGCTGCGGTCGTCGGCCAGGATCTTCGAGACGTGGACGTCGCTCCCCACGGAGACGACCGCGCCGCCTTTCTCGCCCGCCTTTCCGCTGGCGGGGGCCGATCCGGCCTTGATGTCGAACACCTCGTCGAGACGGGCCGCGATGTCGGACGCGTTGCCGTAGTGGATCGGCTCGATCCAGATCTGGTCGCCCACGCCGGCGATGTCGACGTCCTCGAGGAGACGCATCATCCGCTGGATGTTCGTCCCCGTGTCCGTAATGATGAGGAGGTTGCCTGGGCCGTAGACGACGATGTCGCCGTCCTTCGACTTGAAGTGGCCGAGCACGTTCGCGACCTCCTCCGCGTTCACGTTGCGGAGGCGGTGCATGCGCGTGATGTAGCGATCCTCGTTTGGACCACCTTGACCCGCGACGTAGATGGGGGAGCCCATCTTCGCGTCGGGCGAGTCGATGATCTTGTAGAACCGCCCGTGCGGCACCACCGTGAGCCCGTTCGCTTCGAGGATGGAGAGGAACGCCTGGTACGCCTCGGCGACGGTCACCTTCTGCGGCGAGAAGACGGTCGCCTTGATGTTGCGCACCTTGCCGCCGAAGATGAAGCGCTTGCCCGTCAGCTCGCCGATGACGCGGACGAGCTCCGGCAG
>JBEKGQ010000571.1:0-4998 GCA_050012715.1 Polyangiaceae bacterium | reverse complement strand
GCCGCCGCCGCCCCCCCCGCCGCCCCCCATGAAGGGCGCGCAGCTGGATATCCCCGGCGAGATCGAGTTCGACGTGGGCGCCGCGACGATCCGCGACACGGCGAACTCGCACGCTGTGCTCGACACCGTGCTCAAGGTGCTGACGACGACGCCGGCGATCGGCCGCGTGCGCGTCGAGGGCCACACCGACAGCGACGGCAACCCGCAGTCCAACCTCGGCCTCAGCGAGAAGCGCGCCGCGAGCGTCATCGCGTGGCTGACCAGCAAGGGCATCGACGCGAAGCGCCTCCACGGCGTCGGCTGCGGCGCGCGTGACCCGCTCGTCCCCAACACGAGCGCCGAGAACAAGCAGAAGAACCGCCGGACGGAGTTCGACGTCGAGGACGTCGACGGCCACAAGCCCGACGGTTACACCGACGCGTGCGTGCCTAACCCGGCCGTACACCACTGATCGCGGCTCGATCGGCGCGGGCGCGATCCTCCGGGATCGCGCCTGGCGCCGGCCCGCTCACCGACTGGACGCTTGCGAGCGCTCCGGTGCGCGTGTCGCCACACCTTGCCCTTCGTGACTCACGTCGGGCGTTCGGGCGGCGATCGTTCCGTGGAGCCAGTCGAACAGCGGGATGGTCACGTTGAAGTTCCAGCGCTGCATGAGGCGCGGGTCGTGGTGTCGCCCGTGGTGCCGGCGGAGGACGCGCACGAGCGCGAGGCGCCCGACGAAGCTCTCCGGCGGCAGGTGATACGAGAGGTGGGATAGCTCGTAGCCGACCATGTAGAGCCCGCCGCTGAGGAGCACGAGCCATCCCGTGTTGGGGGTGAGCGCGAAGCCCATGAGCGCGGCGAACGGCGCGAGCGCGACCACGATGGTGAGGACCCCGGCGGCGGGGATGAGGACGAGCCGGAGCTCCCGCCACTCCCGGATGGCCATGTCGTGCTCGACGTACACGACGTGGTGGCCGGGGGTATGCTTGCGGTAGAGCACCTCGAAGGGCTTCTTGATCCGGTGCAGGACGTCGCGGTGAGCTCGCCACTCGAAGCCGTTGGCGAGGACGAAAACCGCAGGAATGACGAGGAGCTCTACGCCGCGCACCCGGTGGATCTCGAGGGCGCCGAGGACGAGGAGCGCGACGCCGATGCCCGTCGTGCACGCGAGGTGCAACCACGGGTTGTAGCGGGGCGGGATCTCGGCCATGAGGCGCGCGCGGACGCGCTGGCGCGCGGGCTCGGACTCGAGACCCGACGGGGGAAGAGAGGCGTCGCTCACGGGGGCACTATGCGTTCTACGTTCACAGAACGCAAGGTCGCCCGGCGTCTCTTCGGGGGCGTGGGTGAATGAGCCGTCCCGACCCCCTGCCGCTACTCTTCTCCGGTGAGCCACCCGTCCTCGGCCCGGCTGCTCCGCATCGCCGGCCGTGCCCCCTCCGGGCACGACCACGCTGCGAGGTCCGACGGCCCGAGCGACGCCGATCTCGCACGCCTCGCGCGCGACAAGGACCCGCGCGCGGCGACGCTGGTGTGGGACCGGTACTCCGGGATGGTGCGCGCGGTCCTATTTCGCTCGGTCGGACCGAGTCATGACGTCGAGGATCTGGTGCAGGACGTGTTCATCGGCTTCTTCAAGAACATCGGGACGTTGCGGGATCCCTCCTCGCTTCGCCCCTTTCTCGTCGGCATCACGCTGAGGACGGCCCACTCTGCGCTGCGCAAGAAGCGCGTGCGCCGCTGGCTCCACCTGTCCGACGACGGGAGCGTGCCCGAGGTGCCCAGCCACGACAGCGACCCGCGCACCCGCGAAGCCCTGCGGCGCCTCTACACCATCCTCGACGAGCTGCCCGACCGCGAGCGCCTCGCGTTCGTGCTGCGCCACGCCGAGGGAAACGAGCTCACCGAGACCGCGACCGCGCTCGACGTATCGCTGGCCACCGTGAAGCGGATGCTCCAGCGGGCGGAGGCCCACGTGCAGAAGCGCGCGAGGGACGACGACCTGCTCAGCGAGTGGACGGGAGGGGACGATGACTGACACCCGGTCCGGAGCGGCCCGACGCCTCGAGAGGGTCGGCGAGCGGATGCGCGAAGCGACGCCGGTCGCGTCGCTGCAGCAGCACCTGGAAGGACGGGCGCGCCTGATCGCGTCCGTCGAGAAGATGCGGAATCCGTCGCGCGCGAAGCCGGCGCTCGTGGCGTTCGCCTTCGCCGCCGCGGTGGCGGCCTCGGTGCTCGTCGTGATGCGGGTCCGCTCGGGTCGGGAAGGGACGCCGATCGCGTGGCACGTGGAGAACGGCGCCGCGAGCGCGCAGGGCTACGTGAGCATCCCGCCGACGGCGCCGAGCGCGCGGCTGGTGTTCGACGACGGGAGCGACGTGGCCCTGGGGCCGGGCTCACGCGGACGCGTAGCGAAGACGACGTCGGTGGGAGCCGAGGTGGTGCTCGAGCAGGGACGCGCGCGCGTGCACGTGCAGCACCGGGACCACACGAAGTGGCTGGTCGACGCCGGGCCGTTCGCCGTCCGCGTGACGGGGACGGAGTTTCTCGTGGCGTGGGCGGCGGACGCCGAGACGCTCGACGTGTGGATGCGCTCGGGGCGCGTGGACGTGACGGGGCCGGTGCTGGGCGACGCTTTGACCCTCTCGACCGGTCAGCACCTGCGCGCCCGCCTTCACGATGGCACGGTGCAGATCGACGGCCAGGCCGAGCCTCCGGAGACCACCGACGAGACTGGCGCCATCAACCCGCCGCCCGCGCCCACGGACTCGACGCTCGTCGTCCCCGGGGTCGATGTCACCGGCACCACGGCGCCGGTCCGCGCCGGTCCCACCTGGTCCAAGCTGGTCGCCTCGGGGGACTTCGCGCGCGTCGTCCGCGAGGCGGAGGCCGAGGGCGAAGGCCACGCGCTGGCCTCCCGGCCCCTCGCCGACCTGCGGGCGCTCGGGGATGCCGCGCGCTATTCGGGCAACTCCGCGCTCGCGAAGCGCTCCTACGCGACGGTCCGCGCCCGCTTCCCGTCGAGCGGCGACGCACGGACGGCGGCATTCTTGCTCGGTCGGATCGCCGAGGAGCAAGAACACTCGAACGCCGACGCTTCCCGCTGGTACGATACGTACCTGGCGGAGGCGCCCGGCGGCGCGTTCGCAGGTGACGCCCTCGGACGAAAGATGGTGCTCGTGTCCAAGTCGCAGGGACGTGACGCAGCGCGACCGTTCGCCACGCGTTATCTGCAGCGGTTCCCCGGGGGACCTTACGCAGCCGCCGCCCGCGACCTCGCACCATGAGCCGCAACGTCGGCGTCGCGGTCTTCGCGACGCTGACCTCCCTGGCGACGGCCCTCACGGGCGCGTCGAGCGCACGGGCGGAGGGATCGCGCGTGGTCATCGTCCGAGACCGGAGCGCCGACGCGGTCGTGGACCGAGCCGAGGTACGGCTCGCCGCGGAGCTCCGGGCCGCCGGTTTCCAGGTCGAGGAGCGCGTGGTCGAGGGCGACGACGACGCACGCCGGGTGGTCGAGGAGCCGGCTGACGGCGGCCCCTTCGCGACGGTGCTTCTGCGACGCACCGGAGCGCGCGCAGCGACGGACGTCTGGGTGGCCGACCACGTCACGCACAAGACGGTCGTGCGCCGCCTCGGCTCGCGCGGTGCGGGGGACGCGGGGGACCGCGCGCTCGCGCTCCGCGTCGTCGAGCTGATGCGCGCGAGCCTCGTCGAGGGGCTCGTCCTCCCCGCCGACGACGACGCGCCTCCACCCGAAGCGCGTCCGGCGCCGCCACCGCGGGCCCTTCCGCCCGACGTCAGCGCCTGGACCCGCGACGCCTTGCGCGAGCCTCCACCCCGTCGCTCGCCTCACGTCGGGCTCGCGCTGGGCGTGGCGGGCGCCTTCGCCGGGCCCGACCTCGGCCTCGCCCTCGCGCCGGCGCTGCACGTGTCCTGGTATCCGACGGCGTCGTGGAGCGTCGGCGTGCTGGGCGTCGGTCCCGGCTTCGGCGCGAAGGTGAGCGCGGCCGAAGGGACCGCGAGCGTCAGGCAAGAGCTCGCGCTGGCCGAAGTGGCCTTCGAGCCCGCGCCCACCGGCGTCGCCTCGGTGTTCGTCTCGCTCGGCGCCGGTGCCTACCACCTCTACGCGAGCGGGGACGCCACGCCTCCGTACACGAGCGGCAGCGACGACGCGTGGGCGGCCCTGCTCGCCGCGGGCGCGGGCCTCAAGGTTCGCCTCAGCGGCGCGACGTCGGTCGTCGTCGACGCGCGCGAAGTGCTGACGCTCCCCAGGCCGGTGGTCGTCTTCGCCTCGGAGCGCGTCGCCGCCGCGATGCACCCGGGCACGCTGGGCGCTCTCTCGCTGGCGGTGGACCTGTGACGCGCCGCTGGCTCGTCGCGCTCGTTCCGTGGCTCGCCGCCTGCGGCGACGTGACCGCGCAGCCCATCGGCGCCGCCGTGGGCGACGGCGGCGGCGCCGATGCATCGCTCGACGCCGCGCCGCACCCCGACGGGCCGGGAACCGACGGTTCCTTCCCGACCGGCGATGCCTCCGACTTCTGCACCGGCCAGGGCCCCATCCCGCTCCCCGGGACCGACGTGTGCACGGGAGATCTCGCGCACCTGTTTCGCTTTGCGGCGTGCGCGTGCGACTCGCTCGCGGTCAGCGGCGCGCTGGCCACCAGCGCGTTCGACTCGACGATCGACGGCGGCGCTCCCGGCGGGGCGTCCATCGCGGCCAACGGCCAGGTCGCCACCAACGCTCAGAGCACGGTGGGCGGGTCGGTGTGGGCCGGGGGCGCGGGGCTCGCGAACGGCACGCCGGCGGTGTCGCTGATGTCGCCGGCCGGCGTGACGAGCAGCGTCGCCCTCGACATCGAGTCCGGCGGCGACGTGCTGGTGAACGGCACTTACCTCGTCGGCCGCGACGTCGACGCCAACGGCAACGTGACCCTCCAGTCCGGGAGTCTCTCGGTCGTCGGCAGCGTGCGCATCCCGTCAGGCGACTCGGCGAGCGGCGTCACCTCCGGCGGC
>JBEKGQ010000570.1:0-5004 GCA_050012715.1 Polyangiaceae bacterium | reverse complement strand
TATCCGTCCATGTTCGGCATGCCGATGTCGCTCACGACGAGGTCGAACGGTCCGCGCGCCGCGAGGGCCTCCTTCGCGCTCGTCGCCGCGGTCACCGCGGCTCCCGCGTCCGCGAGGACCATCCGGACCAGCTCGAGCGAGTCCGTTTCGTCGTCGACCACGAGGATCCGAGCGTCCTTCAGCGCGTCGCCGGCCATCTCGCCCACGCTCCTCGGCGGCGGCTCGCTCGCGCTCCCCGGCTCGGGGCGCTCGACGGCACGCGTCGGAAGGGTGACGGCGAAGGTTGCTCCCCGACCGGGGCCGGGGCTCTCCGCGGTGACGGCGCCGCCGTGCGCCTCGACGAGATAGCGCACGATCGAGAGGCCCAGTCCGAGGCCGCCGTGCTCGCGGGTCGCCGTACCGTCCACTTGATGGAACCGGTCGAAGATCTGAGCCAGATGCTCCTTCGGGATCCCGGACCCGGTGTCTTCCACCGTGAGTCGCACCGTGGAGTCCACCCGCCTCGCGGCCAGCGTCACCGTGCCGCCCGCCGGCGTGAACCGCACCGCGTTGGTGAGCAAGTTCCAGACGATCTGCTGGAGGCGGTCGGGGTCCGCGATCGCCATCCCCACGTCGGGATCGATGCGCGTGACGAGCTCCACGCGCTTCACGTCCGCCGCGTGCCGGACGCTCTCGATCGAGTCGTGGAGGATTGGCGCGACCTCGATCCGCCGCGTCGCGAGCCGGAGCTTCCCGCTGATGATGCGCGACACGTCGAGCAGATCGCTCACGAGCCGCGCCTGCGCCGAGGCGTTGCGCTCGATGACGGCCAGCCCCTTCGCGAGCTTCGCCGGGTCGCGCCGGTCCTGGAGCAGCATGCGGGCCCACCCCAGCATCGCGTTCAGCGGCGTCCGCAGCTCGTGGCTCATGGTCGCCAGGAACTCGTCCTTCGCGCGGTCGGCCGCCTCCAGCGCGCGACGGGCCCTCACCTGCTCGGTGACCTCGCTCGCCACCGCGAGGCCGATGCGGCGTTCGGCGATGACCCGCCCCGTCGTCTCGGTGCAGACGACGAGGGTGCCCCCGATCGTGCCGTCCTCGTCGTAGACCGGCGAATACCCGTAGGTCCAGTACACCTCCTCGATGCGCCCGTTGCGGAAGATGGGGACCAGATGGTCCTCGTTCCAGCTCGCCCTCCCGTGGTGCATCACGCCGTCGATCTGCGGCCAGATGATGGGCCAGATCTCCTGCCAGCAGTCGGCGCCACGTTGCCCCATCGCGGTGGGGTGCTTCCCGACGCCGAAGCTCGGCATGTAAGCGTCGTTGTAGAACTGGACGAGCTCGGGCCCCCACCAGAGAAACATCGGGTGGCGCGTGTGGAGGAGGATGCCGACGGTCGTCTTCAGAGCGCTCGACCACGACGCCGGCGGGCCGAGAGCGGTCTTGCTCCAGTCCGTCGCGCGCACGAGCTCGCCGCACACGCCGCCGCCCGAGAGAGAATGGAGCCCATCGCTGGTCATCGTCGCCGACGCCCCTAGCGTTAGATCGGGAGAGCGCGGCACGCGAGCCGAATCCGAGGATGGATCGACCTCGTGACCAATTGCCACAGCCCGGGATCGGCGATCTCATGCACGCTCATCCTGGCCTGATCCCGGGGGCGCCTCTACGCTGCAGACCATGACTCTCAATGCGTCCCTCGCCAGCGCGCAGTTCGGTCCGCACTTTCACGCCTGCGCGTTCGTCCTCGGGCCCGACGAGGAGCGCGAGGTCGTCGACCCCTTCCTCGTCGAGGGCATGTCGCGCGGAGAGAAGGCGCATTACATCGTCGATCCGAAGGAGCGAGCGAAGCACGAGGCGCGGCTCCGGGCGTCGGCGCCTTCGGCGGACGCCCTCGAGGTGACGACCTGGAACGAGGCCCACCTCAAGGACGGCTCCTTCAATCAGGACCGCATGATGCAAGGACTCGACGACCTGCTGCGCGAGCACGCGGCCACCGGCCGGCCGCCGATGCGGCTCGTGGGGCAGATGGGCTGGATCGCGTCGAACCCCCCCGGCATCGAGCAGCTCGTCGAGTACGAGGCGACCGTCAACGAGGTGCTGAATCGCGGCCGGACGCCGACGGTGTGCGTCTACGACGCGCGACGCCTCAGCGGCGCGATGATGATGGACCTCCTGCGCGCGCATCCGCTGGCCGTGATGAACGGCCGGCTGCACGAGAACCCGTTCTACACGCCGGCCGCCGTGATGCTCCGGGAGCTCCGCCAGCGTGCCACGATGAGCTGAGGCCGCATGTCGTCCTCCGGCCCGCCGAGCGCGGAGCCCGACGCGGGTCGCCTTCAGCGATGCATCCGCGATCTCGCCGCCCTCGATGCGCTGGTGTCGTCGTGTGTCGGCCGGTCCGTGGACGAGACGTTCGACTTCGCCCTCGAAGCGCTGCCGGTCACCCTCGGCTGCGAGCTCGTCCTGGTCGAGACGCCCGAACCCCACGCGAAGCGGGCGGCCATCTGGTACGGCCAGCGGCTCGGGCACGAACGCCTGGGCGAGCTTCACGCCGCGGCCGCGGCGGCGAATGCTTCGAGCGGCCCGCTCGCCTTCGGATCGACGCCCCTCCACTGGGTCGAGATGGACCTGCCCGTGGGGCGAGCGCGCGGGCGCTTGCTGGTGGCCCGTCGCGCGCTGCTGCACGGTGACACGGACCGCGTCCTCGCCCGCAGCGCGGCAAACCTGGTGGGGGCCGCGCTCGAGAACGCGAGCGTGCTGGAGGCCGCGCGTCGCAAGGACGAGTTCATCGCGACCCTCTCGCACGAGATCCGGAACCCGCTGGCGCCGCTGCGGACCGCCATCTCGCTGCTGCGGATCGCCGGGGTCGCGGAGGCGGCGCACGCGTGCGACATCATGGACCGGCAGCTCGACCACCTCGTGCGCCTCGTGGACGAGCTTCTCGACGCCAGCCGGATCGGACGCGGAACGCTCCAGCTCCGCCGTGAAGCGGTGAGCCTGGACGACGTCATGCGAACGGCGGTCGAGGCGAGCAGCTCGTGCGTCCGCGATGCGGGCCACGCGCTGGAGCTCGTGCCTGGTCCGGCGGCGTGGCTGGACGGCGACCCCGTGCGCCTCGTGCAGATCTTCACGAACCTCCTCAACAACGCGTCGCGCTTCACGCCGCGGGGAGGGAAGATCACCTTCTCGGCGGAGACGCGCGAAGGCCACGTCCTCGTGTCGGTGCGGGACACCGGCGAGGGGTTTGCTCCGGAGGTGTCGGGGCGCCTCTTCGAGATGTTCGCCAAGAGCCATCGCTCGCCGGGCCTCGGCATCGGCCTCTCTCTGTCGCGACGGCTCGCCGAGATGCACGGCGGCGGCATCGAAGCGCGCAGCGAGGGGCCGGGACAGGGCGCCGAATTCGTCGTGCGCCTGCCGACGACGGCCGCACCGGCGACGCCGGCGGAGCGCCGGGCTCCGGCGGCGGTCGTACGGCCGCGGATCACCGGCGAGGCGCTGCGTGTCCTCGTCGCCGATGACAACACCGACTCGGCCGAGCTCCTCTCGCTCCTCTTCTCCCAGCTCGGGTGCGAGGTGACCGTCGCTCACGATGGCGCGGAAGCCGTCCGGACCGCCCAGTCCTTCCGGCCCGATCTCGCCATCCTCGACATCGGGATGCCGGTCCTCGACGGATACGAGGCGGCGCGCACCATCCGAGCCGAAGCGGCCGGCCGTCGGCTGACCCTCGTGGCGATGACCGGCTGGGGGCAGGAGGACGATCGCCGGCGCGCCCGGGACGCGGGGTTCGACCAGCACCTCTTGAAGCCCGCCGACTTCGAAAAGCTCGCGGCGCTGCTGGACGCGGCTCGCGCCGGCGACCCACCCCCGGTCCAGCGGATCTCGCCCGTCGCCCCCGAGCGCTAGGGTCACGACGCGCCGGCACGCCGCGGGCGCAACATTCACCCCACCGCGCAGAACCCCTCGTAGTCGATGTAGCTCGTGATGCTCGGCTTCGGTCCGCACACCGGGCACGTCGGGTCGCGGCGCAGGCGCAGCTCGCGGAACTTCATCTTCAGGCTGTCGTAGGTGAGGAGCCGCCCCGCGAGCGTCGTCCCGCGTCCGAGGAGCAGCTTGATCGCCACGGTCGCCTGGAGGGTGCCGATGATCCCGCACAGGATGCCGAGGACGCCCGCTTCCTGGCAGCTCGGCGCGAGGTGCGGCGGCGGCGGCTCCGGGTAGAGGCAGCGGTAGCAGGGGCCGGCCTCCGGCAGGCCGAGCTTCTTCGCCGCTTTGTCCGAGATGAACGTCGTCACCTGCCCGTCGAACCGGAAGATGCTCCCGTGCGCCACGGGCTTGCCCATCCAGACGCTGGCGTCGTTCACGAGGTAGCGCGTCGGGAAGTTGTCCGTCCCGTCGACCACCACCTCGAAGTCGCCGAAGATCCGCTCGACGTTGGCGCTCGTCAGGCGCTCCTTGAAGGGGACGACCTTCACGTCGGGGTTCAGCTCCGCGATCGTCTTCGCCGCGCTGTCGACCTTCGGCGTCCCGACGCGGCTCGTCGCGTGGATGATTTGCCGCTGGAGGTTCGACGCGTCGACGACGTCCGCGTCGACGATCCCGAGCGTCCCCACGCCCGCGGCGGCCAGGTACATCGCGGCCGGCGAGCCGAGGCCGCCGGCGCCGAGGAGGAGCACCTTGCTCTTCAGGAGCTTCGCCTGGCCCGCCTCGCCCACCTCGGGCAGGAGGATGTGCCGCGAGTAGCGCTCGCGCTGCGCGTCGGTGAGGTCCGGCGGCAGCTCCATCGGCCAGCCGAGGTCCTTCCAGCGCACGAAGCCGGGGTTCGCGGTCTCGACGTTCGTGTAGCCGAGCTCCGCGAGCGTCGCCGCGGCGAGCGCCGATCGCGTCCCCCCCGCGCAGTAGGCGACGATGCGCGCGTTCTTGTCCGGGAGCTTCTGCTCGGCCTGGATCTCGAGGAAGCCCCGCGGGATCGAGATGGCGCCCGGGATGTAGCCGGCGCGGACCTCGTCCTTCTCGCGCACGTCGACGAGG
>JBEKGQ010000569.1:0-5008 GCA_050012715.1 Polyangiaceae bacterium | reverse complement strand
TGCGCGGCAACATCCTCTACCCGGAGACGCCCGAGTATCCCCTCCTCGCCGACCGCGTCCAGTCGCTCGCGGTCCGCATCGGGGCCGGGGTCGACGTGGGGTACGGCGTCCGCGTCGGGGTCGGCGTGGCCACCCTGGCCGAGCTCGTCGGCGGCATCGACGTCGTCAACACCGCGGGGACGGTCGGGGCCAAGGTCGACGACCAGCTCATCGCCATCTACGCGCCCACGATCGGGCTCGCCTACGACCTCCCCTTCGACCGCGCCCCCGACGGGAGCTCGCGCTGGCGCATCGGGGCGACCTGGCGCGGCAAGCTCGACGCGACCTTCGGCGTGAACGTCGACGCGAGCAAGCTCTCCTCCATCAACCTGCCCGTCTTCAACATCGCCGGCGTCGCCCAGTACGATCCCGAGGAGCTCGCGATCGAGGTCGCCCACGTGCGGGACGGCTGGACGCTCGCCGCCGGCATCACGTGGAAGCACTGGAGCGCTTACCCGGGCGTCTTCGAGCCGACCATCCTCTGCCCCGCCGACACCAACTGCAACGCGCTGACGCCGCCGGTCATCGCGTACTCCGACACCATCGTCCCGCGCGTGGGGGCCGAGCGTCTCTTCGCCTTGCCTCGCCACGTGGCCATCCGGGCGCGCGCCGGCTTCTTCCTCGAGCCGACGCCGGTGCCTTCGTCGCTCCCGTCGTCGCAGGCCTACGACCAGGCTTCGCAGATGCTCGTCGACGTCCCCACGCGCTTCTTCGACACCACGCGCTACGTGTTTTCCCTGGGCGGCGGCGTCGACCTCGGCGACTACGGGCCCTTCCTCGTCGACTTCTGGGCGCAGTACCACCTGCTCGCGAACACGACGGTCACGACCTGCGGCGGCGGCGCGTGCAGCCCCGACCCGGGTCCCGCGAAGCTCTCGGGCAACGTGCTCGCCTACGGCCTCAACGTCGGAGTGAGGTTCTGATGAACCCGACCATCGCGTGGCGGCTCGGCGGCTCGGCGGCCCTCTTCTCTCTCCTCGTGAGCACCGAGGCGCACGCGAACCCGCTCGACGCCTTCGGGTTCGGCTCGCGGGAGACGGCGATGGGCGGCGCGGTCGCGGCCGACGTCAGCGACTTCAGCGCGAGCTACTACAACCCGGCCGGGCTCGCGAAGGCGCGCGGCTTCGAGCTCAGCATCGGGTACTTCCGCGCCGACCACTACCTCTACATGAATGGCCTCAACAGCGGCGTCGACCCGGTGAAGGGCATCGTGGGCGGCGCGGTCGTCCCCGGGAAGGTCTACGGGCTGCCCTTCGCCATCGGCGTGGGACTGCACCTGCCCGACGATCGGCTGACCCGCGTCGAGGCGCTCGCGCAGGACCAGCCGCGGTGGGAGCTCTACGACAACCGCAACCAGCGCCTGTGGTTCGGCGTCAACGCGGCCATCAGCCCCTTCCCCTGGCTCCAGATCGGCGGCGGCGTCACCTTCATGGCGGCCACGCTCGCGACGCTCGACATCAGCGGCCACATCGATCTCATCGAGCCGTACGACTCCTCGCTCCGCCACCAGGTGCTCGCCGACCTCAAGGCGGTCACGTATCCGGACTTCGGCGCGCGGGTCGAGATCACCAAGCGGTTCGCGATGGCGCTCGTCTACCGCGGGCAGTTCTCGCTGGACCTCAACGTCGCGGCCAACGTGAAGGCCGGCATCGGCGCCGGCGCGGCGGGGGACATCACGACGCTCGCGCTCGGCCTCCAGACCGACACGATCGACTCGTTCCTGCCCCAGCAGGTCGTCCTCGGCGGCTCGTACGAGCTCAGCGACGATCTGCGCACGAACCTCGACGTCACCTGGGTCAACTGGGGCGCGTACGTCCCGCCGGTGACGAAGATCGAGGAGCAGCTCAGCGTGCCGATCCCGCCGGGGACGACGCTCCCGGGCGGCATCGCGGTGCCGACGGCGCCCGCGCCGACCGTCGTCACGCCGATCGCAATCCACGACACCTTCGTCCCTCACGTCGGCGTCGAGTGGCGTGCCCTCGCGCGGCCCAGCTGGGAGGGCTTCGTCCGCGGCGGCTACGAGTACGACCGCTCCCCCATCGGCGCCCAGACCGGGACGACGAACTACGTCGACCGCGACCGTCACGCCTTCTCGGCCGGTCTCGGGGTGCGCATCCTCGAACCAGGCAAGGTGTTGCCGGGAGACGTACGCTTCGACGTGCACGGTCAGCTCAGCGTCCTTCCCACCGAGACGACGACGAAGAACGATCCGTCGGACCTCGTCGGCGACTACACGGCGGGCGGGCACATCTGGAACGTCGGCATGACGGCGACGGTGGGCTTCTAGGATGAACATACCCCGCGAGCTTGCGAGCGGATTGTCTGAGCCAGGCTTCCGGTGGGTGGGGGGCTTGAAGCGCGCGTCCTCGCCGGCAAACCGCGCGGGGCTCCTCGTGCTCGCCGCGTGCGGGACGATCGGCACGCCCGCGGGCGAGCCGGCCGGGCTCCCCTCGTCGGGGGTCGGGCCGTTCCGGCCGCTGGAGATGGGGGAGCTCACCCCGGAGGCGCTCGTCCCCTACGTCTTCTCGAACCAGACCGTGGACTACCGCGAGCCGTACGTCATCGGGACGTCGACCGACCCTTCGAGCACCGAGGTCTGGATGTACGCGGTCGGGCACGTGGGCGGCGTCGACGTCATCGTGCGCACCCGCGCCGACGACGCACGGTCCTTCTACGGCGACATCGCCGACAACGGGACCGGGGCGCCCCCCACGCCGCCCGTGGTGCTCCAGGCGAGCGAGTCCTGGGAGGGCGGCGCGACGGGCAACCTCGGCGGGCCGAGCGCGGTCATGGTCAATGGCCAGCTCTGGCTCTACTACGCCGCGGCCGGCGGCATCGGCCTCGCGCAGTCGAGCGACGGTCTCTCGTTCACGAAGGTCAGCGGGCCCGTGCTCGCGGTCGACCCGAGCTCCACGTGGGAGACGACGACGCCCCACGCCCCGAGCGTCGCGGTGTTCCCCGACGGCTCGTGGCACATGATGTACGGCGCGGGCGTGTCCATCGGCGAGGCGACGAGCGCGGACGGCATGACCTGGACGCGCGTCGACGGGAACCCCATCTTCCAGCCGAGCCCCACCGTGGATCCCTCGACGCTCCCGATGGGGGTTCTCCCGCCGTTCGACGAGGGGCAGGTGGACGACCCCATGCTCGCCCCGCAGACCACCGTCGACGGCCGCCTGCAGGTGCGCGTCCTCTACACGGGCTACGGCACGCCCCCCGGCACCACGGGGCGCGCGTCGGCCATCGGCTTCGCCGCCCGCTACGGCGACTCGGGCCCGCTCTCGAGCCAGCCCGACCCCGTCTACACGGTCAGC
Source organism: Polyangiaceae bacterium (assembly GCA_050012715.1). Taxonomy (GTDB): domain Bacteria; phylum Myxococcota_A; class Polyangia; order Polyangiales; family Polyangiaceae; genus Palsa-1150. Next base: position 1,655 of record JBEKGQ010000569.1, on the reverse strand, counting down.
CTGCACGAGAACGCCCCGGCCTTCTTCGAGTGGAACGGCGGCTCCCTCCTCTACGTCAGCGAGGACAACGGCTCGAGCATGCCGCCGTTCCCGGCCATCGCCGCCGGCTACGCCCCCGCCACGAGCATGCTGCCGGCCCCCGCGCCGTTCCCCACGACGCCGTAGCGGGACTCGCGATGCTGGCCGGCGTCATCCTCGGAGTCTTCTTCGTCGCGCCGCTCGTGGCGTTCTACGTGCTCTTCATCCGCTGGTGCGACCGGTTCGAGCCCGAGCCGTGGTGGCTGCTCCTCTGCGCGTTCTTCTTCGGCGCGCTCGTCGCCACCGCGGGCGGCGGCACGATGAACGGCCTCTCGCAGACGCTCGCCTCGCTGACGCTCGGGCAGCCCGCGGACAGCGAGGACGTCCAGTCCATCGTGGCGACGTTCTCGGCGCCCATCTTCGAGGAGCTCTTCAAGGGCCTCGGCGTCGGCATGATCGCCGTCATCAGCTGGCTCGGGGTGAAGGAGCTCGACGGTCCGCTCGACGGCGCCATCTACGGCGGCGTGGTGGGCCTCGGCTTCACGCTGACCGAGGACGTCGAGTACGTCTCGAACGCCTTTGCGAGCGGCGGGTTCGGCGGCTTCCTGGGGATCTGGTTCATCCGCACGGTGCTCAACGGCCTCACCCACTGCACGTTCACCGCCATGACCGGCCTCGGCTTCGGCATCGCCGTCGAGTCGCGCCGGCGCGTCGTCAAGGTCCTCGCGCCGCTCGTCGGATACCTCCTGGCGGTGGGCATGCACGCGTTCCACAACGGGATCCTCGAGATCGGCGAGGAGGGCTTCTTCGTCATGCAGGCCGTCAACTGGAGCATCGACGTCCTCTTCTTCATCCTCCTCGGCATGCTGGTCGCGAGGGACCGCGCCATCGTCATCCGCGAGCTGACGAGCGAGGTCGGCGGCCTCCTCCACCCGCGCGAGCTCGGGCTCGTGACGAGCTACGTCACCCTCGGGTGGCGCAACTGGATGACGCTCTTCTCCGACGGATGGGGCGCGTTCCGGGCGCGGCGGAAGAAGCAGCTCGCCCTCGTCGAGGTGGCCTTCATCAAGCACCGGCGGCGGCGAGGGGAGACGGGGAGGGATCTCGACCGGAAGGAGGCTCGGCTGAGGGAGGAGATCGGCCTCGCGAACCGCGCTGGCGTATGGATCGGCGGGTAGGTGCCCGCAAAGGGCGTCCGCGTCACACGAACGGGCGTCCTTCTTCGCACGGCGGCCGTCGAGTCACACGAACGGGCGGCCTTCTTCGCAAGGCGGGCGGCCTTCTTCGCAAGGCGGGCGGCCTTCTTCGCAAGGCGGGCGGCCTTCTTCGCAAGGCGGGCGGTTTTCTTCGCAAGGCGGGCGGCCTTCTTCGCAAGGCGGGCGGTTTTCTTCGCAAGGCGGGCGGTTTTCTTCGCAAGGCGGGCGTCCGAGTCCCATGAACGGGCGTCGTTCTTCGCAAGGCGGGCGGTTTTCTTCGCAAGGCGGGCGTCCGAGCCTCATGAACGGGCGTCCTTCTTCCATGAACCGCCCTTCTTGTTCGACGGGAGGGCGGCCGATCGAAAAGAACCGCCCGCCCGACGAACAACGCCGCCCGTTCGAGGAACAAGGCCGCCCGTTCGAGGAACAAGGCCGCCCTTT
>JBEKGQ010000568.1:0-5022 GCA_050012715.1 Polyangiaceae bacterium | reverse complement strand
GGGATGACGCGCATCGGCGGAAGCACGCTGTCGATCGCGACGCGCATCTCCGCGAGGCTCGGCGGCTCGAGCTCGTCCGCCATCCGGTAACGCACGCTCGCCGGCGGCCCGCTCTGCCGCGGGGCCAGCCGGCCCGCGATCTCCACGCGCCCGTCGCTCCGCGACTGCACCACCTCGTCGAGCGCCGCCGACAGCTCTTCCATCGAGCCGTAGCGCTCCTCGGGCTTCTTCGCGAGGCACACCATCGTGATCTCCTCGAGCGCCCCGAGCTCGCGGGCCGCGGCGGAGACCTGGCTGGGCCGCAGGGGCTGCACGAACATGTGCTGGGTGAGCACGCCCATGTACGTGTCGGCCTCGAAGGGGACGCGGCCGGTGAACATCTCGTACATGATGACGCCGAGCGCGTAGACGTCGGCGCGGTGATCGACGGGCTGACCGCTCGCCTGCTCCGGGGACATGTAGTGGGGCGTCCCGAACACGACGCCCTGCCGCGTCACGCGGCTAGAGCCGATGATCTTCGCCGCGCCGAAGTCGACGACGCGCACGTCGTCGCTCGCCGAGCCGCCCTTGAACCCCCCGACGAGGAAGACGTTGTCCGGCTTGAGATCCCGGTGGACGATGCCCGCGGCATGCGCGGCGGAGAGCGCGCCGGCGACCTGCCGGAGGATCCGCACCGCGCGCTTGGCCGGGATGGGGCCGCCGTTCTTGATGACGTGACCGAGCGTCTCCCCGACGAGGAGCTCCATCACGAAGTAGGGCGCGCCGGTGGGGAGCTTCCCGAAGTCGGTGATCTCGACGACGTTCGGGTGGCGCACGCTCGCGGTGGCCCGCGCCTCCTGGATGAAGCGCGCGGCCAGCTCGTCGTCCCGCGCGAGCTCGCTCCGCAGGACCTTCATCGCGAAGTGCCGGTCGAGCGCGACGTGCCGCACGTCGTAGACCTGCCCCATGCCGCCCTCGCCCAGCCGATCGACGACCTCGTAGCGCGCCTCGACGATGGTCCCGATGAGCTTGTCGCCCATCGGATCGTAGGTCGCGATCGCCAGGCTCACGCCGTCGAACGGGCAGAACGCCGCCTCCCCCGAGAAGCGCTGCCCGCACGCGGGGCACTGCTTCGTCTGGCGGCGGATGTCGACCGTCGTTCTAGTCGGCTGCGTGTCCATCCCCGCCCGAGTCGTTGGCGTCGCCCCCTGCGTCGGGCGTGGTCCCCTCGTCGGGCAGCGAGCAGACGCCCCCGACGCACGCGAGGCCGCTCTCGCAGTCCGACGTGCGCGTGCAGGCCGCGTTCACCCCGACCTGCGACGTGTCAGTCCCGCAGGGATCGCGCAGCGCCGCGAGCGCGAGGACGACGAGCAGCGCGCTTCGGCTCACGGCATCAGCTTACCACCGCTTTTTCACCCGGGCGTCGGCGCGGGGGCGGAGGCGGACGTCCCGCAGCTCGCGCAGAACTTCGCCCCGGGCAGCATCTCGACGCCGCACCCGCTGCAGAACTTCTTCTGCACGACCAGCGGCGTGCCGCAGTCGGCGCAGAACTTTCCGCCCGGCTGCTTCGCGCCACACTTTCCGCACGTCACCTGCGTGCCGCCGGGCGAGAACGTCGGCGCGGGCGCGGCCGGCGCCGGCGCCTGGGGCGCGAAGCCCTGCGCCATGACGTTGCCGAGGCCGACCCCGACCGCCATCTGCGCGCCCATGCCCGCGATGCCTCCGCCGCCGACGCCGTGCGCGGCCATTCCCTGCCCGGCGCCCATGACCGCCTGGCCCGCGGCGTAGCCCTGGTAGCTGCCCGCGAGGTCCTTCACGTAGCGCGCGTCCTGCCCGAACTTCTGGTCGAGCTCGAACTGCTTGGCCTGCGCGTCGGCCGCCGCGCCCGCGACGCCGATCTGCTTCACGCGCACCGCGCGCTGGGCCTGGGCGATCTCCGCGTTCGCCTTCTTCAGGCGCTCGCGGTCGTCGTCGTTGAAGTTCACGTTGAAGGCGCCGACCTGCAGGATGCGGACGCCGATGTCGTTCAGGTCCGGCGCGTGGGCGACGAACGCCGCCGCGAGCTTGCTCGTCAAGGACACCGCCTGGAGCAGGCTCTTGCCCTCGTTCTCGCAGAGCTCGCCCAGCGTCGTCTTCACGCCGTTCATGAAGAGGCCCTTGATCCAGTCGAGGACGAAGTTGTTGTCGCCCGTCGCCGCCTGGCCCGAGTAGCCCACCACGAAGCGCACCGGATCCGTCACGACGACGCTCATCTCGCCGAAGATGCGCGGCGACACCTGCTCGCCGGTCAGCGGGTCGAGCATGTCCCCGATGGGGCCCCCGAAGGGGACGCTCCGCACCGGCGCGGTCTTCACGAAGAAGATCTCCGCGATGAAGACGTTCCCGCCGGTGAAGCTCGTGATGAGGTTGTTGAGGAAGGGGATGTTCTGCGACTGCAGCGTCACCCGCCCGGGCCCCAGCACGCCCTGGACCTTGCCGTCCTTGAAGAACACCGCGCACTCGTCGCTGTCGACGGTGAGCTGCGAGTACATCGGGACGTTCTGGTCGGGGTGCTTGTAGACGATGAGCTGCTTGAGGTTGTCCGGGCGGGCAATCATCATCTCTTGCACGCCGCTCTTCACGAAGTCGAAGACGCCCATGCCCTAACGATAGATGGGACCGGCAGCGGGGGCTAGACTCTCCGCGGTGCACCCGCCCGTCGATCTGGCGAAGCTCTCCGCCCCGGCGCAGAAGCTCCTCGATTCCGCTTCGCCCGCGCCCATGCGGCAAATGGCGGCCCGCGGCGTGGCGCCCGGCGTCAAGCCGGGAGAGGCGGTCACCGTCGTCGCGCTGCTCTCGGAGTCGAGCGACGCGGCGCTGGCGGCGACGGCGCTGGCGACGCTCGGCAAGCTCCCCGCGCCGATCCTCAACGGGGCGCTGGCGGGGGACCTCGCGCCCGGCGTGCTCGCGCTCCTCGCGCCGCTCTACGCGCGCAACGCGACGGTGATGGAGAAGCTCCTCGCCCACGCGGCCATCCCGCCCGAGGCGGTCGCCGAGGCGGCGGCGAGGGCGGACGAGGCGGTGGCGGAGCTCGTCGCGCTCAACGAGCAGCGGCTCCTCGCGCACCCGGCGATCATCGAGAAGCTCTACATGAACAAGGCGACGCGGATGTCGACCGCGGACCGCATCCTCGAGCTCGCGGTGCGCAACAGCGTCGAGCTCACCGGGATCCCGGCCTACCGCGAGGCGGCGACCGCCATCGGCATGGAGCTCATCATGGAGGCCTCGGCCGAGCCGACGCCGGACGACGCGCTCTTCCAGGAGACGGAGGTCGCCGCGTCCAAGGCGGTGATCGACGCGGCGGTCGAGGACACCCACCGCCTCGACGAGACGAGCGGCGAGGAGGTCGTCGAGGAGAAGTTCAAGCCGCTCTACATGCTGCTCGGCTCGATGACCGTCTCGCAGAAGATCCGGCGCGCGATGCTGGGCAACGCCGCGGACCGGCTGCTGCTCGTGCGCGACACGAACCGCCTGGTGGCGGCGGCGGCGGTCAAGAGCCCGCTCATCCAGGAGAACGAGATCGTGCGCGTCAGCGCGAGCCGCAACGTGACGGAGGACGTGCTCCGCATCATCGCGCTCGACCGCGAGTGGACGCGCTCGCACCAGGTGAAGCTGAACCTCGTGTCGAACCCGCGGACGCCGTTCGCCTTCGCGGCGAAGCTCATCGGGCACCTCCGCGAGCACGAGCTGAAGGCGCTCGCGAAGAGCAAGAACGTCTCGGGGTCCGTCGCCAAGGCGGCCAAGCAGCAGCTCGATCGGAAGCAGGTCAAGCACTAGGCGGGCGCGGGCGGGGGCGGAGCCGCCCTCAGCTCACGCGCGGGACCGTCGGCGCCAGCGCGTCGGCGAGGGCGTCGAGCGGCACGCCCAGCTCGGTGGCGCGAAGCAGCGCCGCCCGCAGCGCGAGCCGCGTCGTGCGCGGCGTGAGGTCGGCCGCGTCGGCGGCGGCGCACACGACCGCGTCGACGAGCGCCGGCGGCGATGGCCCGGGCGGCGCGGAAGGTGCGGTCGTACCGGAGGGCGACACGGTCGGCTCCGCCGGGACGACGGGCGGCGCGGGAATGGGGAGCCCCGCCTCTTCGAAGAGCGAGTCGGCGAGATCCTCGTTGCCGTTCGCGCGGACCAGGTCCGCCATCCGCTCGACCTGGAACGGCGCGGGGGTGCTCTCGCGATTGCCCCAGCGGATGATCGTCCTCTTCGAGACGCCGATCTTCGCCCCCAGACCGCTCTGCGTCACGAGAAGCTCGTTCTGGACCATCTGCAAGAGCTGTCGGCGATGGAAGCGGCGGCCGTCGCGAAGGCGGAGGACCATCTGGCACTCATGTCACCTTCGCCATCCGTGCACAAGCCCTCGGTGTCACCTGCGTGGGCGACGGAGCGCCTCGATCGAGCCTCGCTGGCACCCGCTCGAGGCACGCTCGCCGTCCGGCGGCTCTCGCTGGCATCTCGGTGAGCCACGCTGTCACCCGCGTGATTCTCACTGGCACCCACGCGAGGCTCGACGAGCCCCGAGAGAGTCTTCCAGGCACCCGCGCAGGTCTCGCGTGCTCTGGAGAAGCCGACGCTGGCACCCGCGCGAGCCACGCGAGTGCCGGCGAGAGCTGCTCTGGCACCCGCGAGAACCTCTCGAGCGATGGCGTCGCCTCGCGTGGCACCCGGGTCGCCCGCACGGGAGGTCTCTCACCTCGGCGCGGTGACAGCGTCGTCCACGCGGAGGCTGACGCCGCGTTCGCGAAGCGCGGCGACGACGCCTTCGGCCAGGCGGACGTGGGCGCGGGTGTCGGGGTGGCGCGCGCTCCTCACGATCCACGTCGGATCGAGGTCCACGCGCACGTGCTCCACGGGAAGGCCGTCGAAGAGGCGCCCCTCGATCGCCGGCCGCCCGGTCGCGTCGGGCAGGCACCCCTCGTAGACGTGCGTGAGGTGGAACCGCTCGCGAGCGCCGCGCGCTCGCACCGCGCGGTCGGTCGCCACGAAGACGGCGCGAGCCAGGCGGATCGAGGCGTC
>JBEKGQ010000567.1:0-5032 GCA_050012715.1 Polyangiaceae bacterium | reverse complement strand
CGGGCCGCGGTTCCACGGCGAGTCGGTCCACTCCCAGGCCCCGCCGTGCATCTCGCGCACCCCGAAGCCGCTGCGGCACGCCGCCTTGTCGCCGCTCGGGTGCCGCGCGGACACGTCGGCCGCGATGCCCGCCACGCAGGCCTTCGCGTCGTAGCTCGCGCCGTACTCGTAGCGCAGGTTGTCCGGCCCCTTGCACGCGCGCTCCCACTCCAGCTCCGAGCACAGGCGCTTGCCCTTGCCGTCGCACAGCCGCGCCGCCTCCTCGCGCGAGACGTTGGTCGTCGGGATCGCCCCCGCCTCGTTCGGCCACGGCAGGACGTCGATGTAGAAGCCGCCGAGCGGCACCTCGAGCCCCGCGAGCTCCGTGTCCGCCACGCGCGGCACCTCCTCCAGCTCGCTCCCGGCGTGCAGCACCCCGGTCGGGATCCACACCATCCCCGTGCGCGGGGCTCCCGGCGCCGTCGTGCTCGGCGCGCTCACGACGCCGCCGTCGGGCTGCGCGCCGAGCGACCGCCCGCAGCCGCCGAGCACCACCGCGACCACGCCCACCACCCCCGCTCCGGCCCCGCTCATCTATTCGCCCTTGTCGGCGGCCCCTTCGCGCAGGCCCAGCTCCTTCATCTTGAGCTGCAGGCCCTTGCGCGAGATCTTCAGGAGCCGCGCCGCATGCGTGACGTTCCCCGTCGTCTGCTGCAGCGCGCGGCTCACGAGCTCCCGCTCGAGGCGGCTCATCGCCACCTTCACGTGCTCCTTGAGCCCGCCCTCGCCGGCGAGCGCCGCCTGCAGGTCCGCCTCCGGCAGCGGCACGTTGGCCATCGCCTGGATGCCGCGGATCTCCGGCGGGAGATCGCTCGCCCGGAGCTTCGCCGTGTCGCAGAAGAGCACCGCGCGCTCGATGACGTTCTCGAGCTCGCGGATGTTGCCCGGCCACGGGTACGACGCCAGCGTCTCGCTCGCCTCGGGCTCCGTGCCCTCGACCTTCTTCTTCAGGCGCTCGTTGAACTTCACGAGGAAGTGCTCCACGAGGAGCGGGATGTCGCTCGTCCGCTCCCGCAGCGCGGGCAGGCGGATGGGCACCACGTTCAGGCGATAGAAGAGGTCCTCCCGGAACGTGCCCCCCGCGATGAGCTTCTTCAGGTCGCGGTTCGTCGCCGCCACGAGGCGCACGTCGACGCGGATCGTCTTGATCCCGCCGACCCGCTCGAACTCGCTCTCCTGCAGCGCGCGGAGGAGCTTCACCTGCATCTCGATCGGGATCTCCCCGATCTCGTCGAGGAAGAGCGTGCCCCCGTTGGCGAGCTCGAAGCGGCCCGGCTTGCTGCTCACCGCGCCGGTGAACGCCCCGCGCTCGTAGCCGAAGAGCTCACTCTCGATGAGCTCCTTCGGGATCGCCGCGCAGTTGACCTTGATGAACGGCTTGTCCTTGCGGCTCGAGTGCTCGTGCAGCGCCCGCGCCACGAGCTCCTTGCCGGTGCCGCTCTCGCCGGTGATGAGCACCGTCGTCGGCGTGTCCGCCACGCGCTCGAGCACCGCGTAGAGGTCCGTGATCCCCGGCGACTCGCCGATGATGCCGAAGCGCACCCCGCGCCCGGTCGGCACCGGCGTCGCGTCGGCGCCCCGGAGCTCTCGCGTCCGCAGCGCCTTCGCGACGATCTGCCGGACCTCGTCCTTGTCGAACGGCTTCGTCACGAAGTCGAACGCGCCGCTCTTCAGCGCCTCGACGGCGGTGTCGATCGTCCCGTGGGCGGTGATGAGGACGATGGGGAGCTCGGGCTCGAGCTCGAGCGCCTTCCGCAGGAGCGTCATCCCGTCGACCTTGGGCATCTTGAGGTCGGTGATGACCAGATCGATGTGGTGCTCCTTGAGGAAGGCGAGCCCCTGTTCGCCGTCCTCCGCCGTCATCACCTCGTAGCCGTCCCGCGAGAGCTGAGCGGACAGGATTTTCCGCAGGTTCGGCTCATCGTCGACGATGAGCACCTGCTTTCGCTCGGGGAGCATGGCCACGGTCATGGGCGCAGTCTACGCGTTTAGCTGGAACGCCGCCCCCAGGCCCACCGCCAGCTCCTCGGGCGAGATGCGCCCGTCGCGGTCGTGGTCCAGCGCGTCGAACACCGCGTCCGCGCCGCCCCACTCCTCGCGCGTGATGTAGCCGTCGCCGTCCATGTCGTACGCCTTGAAGAGGCGCTGCGTCACCTCGGCCTTGGCCTTGGCCCGCTCCGGCGAGCCGAGCGCCTCGAGCCGGTCGCCGAGCTGCTTCTCGAGCGCGATGATCGCCTTCGTGAAGCCCTGGATGCCCTCCTCCAGCTTGTCGGAAGCCATCTTGTCCGCCGCGTGCATCTTGCGGAACGTCGCCTCGTCCATCGGAATGCGGTCGATGCTCTTCGCCTTCGCCTTCGCCGGGTCGAGCTTGCGCGGGAGGTCCCCCTCCGTCTTCGTCAGCTCCTCGAGGAGGTTCGGCGCGATGGTGAGCAGATCGCACCCCGCGAGCTCGGTGATCTCGCCGAGGTTGCGGAAGCTCGCGCCCATGATCTCCGTCTTGTGGTCGTACTTCTTGAAGTACTCGTAGATCGTCGTCACCGACACGACGCCGGGGTCCTCCGCCGGCTCGTAGGACGCCTTGCCGGTCGACTTCTTGTACCAGTCGAGGATGCGCCCCACGAACGGCGAGATGAGCGTCACCTTCGCCTCCGCGCAGGCCACCGCCTGATGCATCCCGAAGAGGAGCGTCAGGTTGCAGTGGATGCCCTCCTTCTCGAGCGCCTCCGCCGCCTTGATGCCCTCCCACGTCGACGCGATCTTGATGAGCACGCGGTCGCGCTTCATCCCCGCCTTCTCGTACTGGGCGATGAGCGAGCGGGCCTTCTCGATCGTGGCCTTCGTGTCGAACGACAGCCGCGCGTCGACCTCGGTCGAGACGCGCCCCGAGACGATCTCGAGGATCTTCAGCCCGAACTCGACGCTCAGCCGGTCGATCGCCTTCTTGACGACCGCCTCCGTCGCCGCGCCCGCGCCCGCCTCCTTGCGCGCCCAGCCGAGCGCGTCGTCGACCACCGACGCGTACTCCTTCATCTGCGCCGCGGCGCCGATGAGCGACGGGTTCGTCGTCGCGTCGCGCGGCTTGTACTTGCGCACCGCCGCGATGTCGCCGGTGTCCGACACGACGACGGTCATCTGCTTCAGCTGCTCGAGGAGGGTTTTCGCCATGGGGGGATAAGCATTGTCGAGGAAGTGGCCCCCGCGCAATGGGCGACGTTCGGGATTGTCGAGGAAGAGGTCGCCGGGGAGAATCGGCCCCACGCTGACCCCGGCGCTTCGTGCGACCGTCCGCGCCCTCGGCGATACCCTGCTCTGTGCACGGTTGAAGGCGGGGTGAATGGGGACGCGGGCGCGCGCTCGCGCAAATTAGAAGCGGCACTTCTAGTTTGCTAGGCTAGCGCTCGGCCCGCCATGCCCAAGGAGCGTCTCGCCACCGACCGCCTGCGGGCCATCGGGAAGCGCTCACCCGCCACGGTCATCCTCGGCCCGCGTCAGGTCGGCAAGTCGACGCTCGCTCGCCTCGCGTTTCCCGGTCACGCCTTCTTCGACCTCGAGGACCCGCGCGACGAAGCGCGCGTCCGCGCCGACCCGCTCTTCGCCCTTTCGCAGCAGACGCACGTGGTCGTCGACGAGGCCCAGCGGCTGCCAGCGCTGTTCCCGATCCTGCGGAGCTACCTCGACGCGAACCCGCGCCGGCGCGTCGTCCTCCTCGGCTCGGCGTCCCCGGGTCTCGTCCGGTCGATCTCCGAGTCTCTCACCGGGCGTGCGGTGTTCTTCGATCTCGGCGGCATCTCGTGCTTCGAGGAGGAGCCCGATCGGCTCTGGCGCCTCGGTGGATTCCCGCGTCTTCACTGGACGCGGCCGCGGGCGCGACCCGAGGAGTGGTACCCGTCGTACCTGCGCACGACCCTCGAGCGCGACATTCCGCAGCTCGGCCTCACGCTCCCGGCCGCGCGAGCCCGCGCCCTGCTGACGCTCGTCGCCAACGGACAGGGCTTGACGCTCAACCTGTCCGAGCTCGGGGGGCCGCTCGGCGTCAGCTACCACACCGTCGCGGCGGCTCTCGAGGTCCTCGAGGGCGTCTTCCTCCTGCGGCGGCTGCCACCCTACGTCGCCAACATCGGAAAGCGCCTCGTGAAGAGCCCGAAGGTCTACGTGCGTGACACCGGCATCCTCGCCTCGCTCCTCGGGATGGGATGGACCCGGGCGTCGCAGCTCGCCCACCCGAAGATCGGCGCGAGCTGGGAGACGTTCTGCGTCGAGCAGCTCGTCTCGCACGCGACGCTGGTCGACCCGTCGACCGAGGCGTTCTTCTTCCGCACCCAGACCGGCGTCGAGGTGGACCTGCTGCTGCGCTTCCGCGGGGAGCTGGTCGCGTTCGAGGTGAAGCTCGGCCTGACGGCGCGGGACATGCGCCCGATGAAGATCGCGATGGACGACCTGGGGATCCGGCGCGGGTACCAGGTCAACGCCGGCGACGACCTCGTCGCGATCGAGAAGGGAATCTGGGTCGGCGGCCTCCGCCAGGTGATCGAGGCGGCGGGGATGCGGCCCTGAGCGAGCAGGCCCCGAGCGCGATGCACAAACGAAAAAAAGAGCCCCCGGCCCCCTCGCACGAAGCGAGAGAGCCGGGGGCATCGCGACCGCACGCCGACTAGGACTTCGCCGGCACGGCCGTGCCACCACCCGCCGCCGCCGGAGCGACGGGAGCCGCCGGAGCCGCGGGGGCCGCAGGCGCCCCCGCCGGAGCCGCGGTCGCCGCGGCGGATGCCGCGGCGGCCGTGGTCTTCTTGCTCTTCTTGCCCGCGTTCGGGTGGTTGGCCTGGCGCGTGGCGAGCGCCTTCGCGGCCGCCTGTGCCTTCTCCTCGGCCGTGGGCGGCGTTCGCACCTTCGGCGGCTGGAGCCCGAAGTCACCCAGCTGGTCAGCCTGACCAGCGAAGGCGACCTTGAGCGCCTGCCGCGTTCCGGCGATGAGCGCCGCGGTCTTCGCGAGCTC
>JBEKGQ010000566.1:0-5048 GCA_050012715.1 Polyangiaceae bacterium | reverse complement strand
CCCTTCGACGACTTGATCCGGACGTTCATGCAGCAGTCCCAGTGCCCGATCTCGTTCGACCAGATGCCGCAGCCGACAGCAGCCGACTTCGACCTCGACGCCTACAAGAGCGCGGACAAGGCGACCAAGTGGATCGAGCAACAGGGTAGCGCCGCCGCGGGCAAGGCGAAGAGCTATGCGCCGGTCGTCGTCCTCGGTGTCGGGGCCGTCGTCGTGGTGCTCGTCGCGGTTCGAAAGAGCATCGTGGACGTCGTTGGCTGACATCGTTCGGCTTGGCCGATTCGACCGTCTCGAACGCCCAGTAGGCGAGGGCATAGCTCGCGAGCCGCTGGGCGATGTCCCAGTTCGGCGCGGCAGTCTCCGCCGACCCCGGCGGGATCGGCGGAGATCATCGTGCGCGGTTGCCTACTGGGCGGTGGCGGAGGCGCAAGCCTCTTCGATGAGCTTTGCGGTCTCTCTCGGGAAAGACATGTAGGCGACGTGGCTGGAATTCACCTCCACCGTCCTCGCGCGGGCGCGCTTTGCCATCATCCGCTCCTGCTCCGGATTGATCGATCGGTCTGCGGTGGCCACCATGTACCAAGTGGGCTTGGTCTTCCACGCGGGCCTCGTCACCTTGTGGGTAAACGAGTCGGTGGAGATCGGTACCTGCGAGATGGCCATGAACGCCGCCTTCTCCGGCGGGACGTCGGCGGCAAAGTCAGCCACGAAGTGTTCCGGCTCGACCCACCAGTTGCCGTTGGCGTCCGCCTTGAATGCCTTGGACGCTTGCGGCAGCGCCTGTTCGATCGACGCACAGCTCTCCCCTTCGTCGAGCGCGAATGCGGCGATGTAGACGAGAGCGGCAACGTTCGGATGATTGCCGGCCTCAGTGATGACGGACCCGCCGTAGCTGTGGCCCACGAGAACCACTGGCCCACCCATCGCGTCGATCGCCGCCTTCGTGTACTTCTGATCGTCGGCGTAGGAGGTCTCCGGCGGCTGCGCCACGGACACCTTGTACCCGTTCTTCATGAGGATGGTGGCGACCGGCTCCCAGCCTGAGCCGTCGGCAAAAGCTCCATGGACCAAGACCACATTTTTGATTGGCTGTTTCACGATGATCGTCCTTTCGGTACCTTCACTGTTCGTTGGTGCAGGTGATGCGGCGGTTTGTGCTGCATTGTTTGCCGGCCCAAGAGACGGAGAGCACGCGGCCGCGGCAACGGCGGCGCCACCCAGCAGAACCTGCCGGCGCGTGAAGTCGCTCTTGGGAGGGTCCTTCGTGTCCATGTCCTCGCTCCTGACGGGAGCGCCCGAGTGCAGGCGTCGCGCCAACGCAATCGGTCGTCGAACTGCGGCGGCAACGCGATCGTGACCGCGCTCGATTGACACGCTGACGCGAAACCTTGACGTCCGCGTCGGTATGTCGACGCCTACCTACCCGTGTCGCGGCAGCCGGACGGTGAACACCGCCCCGCGATCATCGGTCGACTCCGCAGCGACCGAGCCGCCATGGTGAGCCGACCCAGCGCACCCCTCCTCCTCGCGTACAGCACTCTACTTCGCCGAGGGGGGCGTCCCTCACGTCGTCGGTCCGAACCGTTCGGTCCGGATCCGCTCGGGTAAATGCCCCATCTCGACTAGCAGGTCCGCCGCCCGCTCGACGAAGGCCGTGGGCCCGCACACGTACACACGAGGTTGCGTCGAAGGCGTGAAGGATGGGTGGTCGAGCAGCGCGCGGTCGATACGACGCGTGGCTCCCTTCCAGTCCGACGGTGCGGAGCGGGTCAGAGTTAGTTCCAGTTCCACCGGATCTCGCTCCGTCTGCATCGCCTCGAGCTCACGACGGTAAAGTAAGTCGTCCCCCGTGCGCGCAGAGTAGACCAGGCGCGCCGGGACATTTGAGCGCGTGGCGGCGCGATGACGAAGCATCGCCATCAGCGGCACGACACCAGATCCTCCCGCGAGGAGTAGAAGAGGCCCACCATCCTGGGCTCGCCACCGAAAGTGGCCTCCGATCGGGCCTCGGATCTCGAAGCCGTCTCCCACGCGCACCTCGTCGACGAGGTAGGGAGAAACCTCGCCGTCGACGATTCTCTCCACCGTGAGCTCGAGTGGTGACGACTCCGGGGCGGACGCGATCGAATAGCTGCGCTCGGCCTGATACCCGTCCTCCGCGGTCAGGCGAACGTCGACATGCTGGCCGGGGTCATGTCCTGGCCAATCAGGGACCCGCAGTCCGATCGTGCGCGCGCGTTCGCTCTCGCGGCGAACGGCAATCACTTCGACGGTGCGCCATTCGTGGAGCCGCGCGCCGGACGGTCCCCTCGCCTCAATCACCAGTGTACCGCTGCTCCTGCCACGGGTCGCCTCGCATGTGGTACCCGGAGCCCTCCCAGAAACCGGGACGGTCACCATCCATGAAGCGAATCGTTCGGACCCACTTCGCGGACTTCCAGAAATACAGGTGGGGGACGAGAAGGCGCGCGGGCCCGCCGTGCTCGGGACGCAGGGGCTGGCCGTCGTATTCGTAGGCGACCATTCCGCGTCCTCCGCAAAGGTCGGGGGTTGGCACGTTCGTCGTGTACCCACCGTCGCAGAAAGCCATGACGTAGGGGGGTGGCGACACAATCCCCGCCGCTGCGAGGATCGCTTCGAACGTCACACCCTTCCAGCGAGTGTCGAACTTCGACCACTTGGTCACGCAATGGATGTCGACGGCCATCGTCGTCGCCGGCAAGGCGAGCAGCTGGGTCCAAGACCACGACGCGACCTTCGCCCCAGCGACATCCTCGAGGTGGAGCGACCACTCGGCCAGCGGCGTGCGAGGGGTGGGCCCTGCGGAGAGGACTGGAAAGTCGCGCGTCTGGTACTGACCTGGCGGCAATCGGCTCTGAGTGGCCTGATCAGGTCGTTTGCCTCTGAAGCCTCTGGTGGCCATGTCGTTGGGGATCCGATCTTGGACTGATGCTCGATGTGCCCGGCTGCATTTTTCTAGTGCGCACGCACCGGCAGCTCTCTCGGCGTGCAAACCAAGCGCCACAACTTTGGGCGCCAAGCCAGGCCGTTCACGGAGCGACGGGAAGGTACATGCCCTCCCCGAAGGCCGACACGACGGTGAGGGGAACGACGCTCCCTTCGACCGGGGGGCCCACCTTCGTCTCAACGCGTGAAGCACGCATCGCGGAGAGCCGCAGGAAAGAAGCGCTCGCTACGCGCGCTCGATGACCGTCGCGATGCCCTGACCCCCGCCGATGCACATCGTGATGAGGGCCGTTTGCTTGTCGGCGCGCTCCAGCTCGTCGATCGCGGTCCCGAGCAGCATCGCACCGGTCGCCCCGAGCGGGTGACCCAGGGCGATCCCCCCGCCGTTGACGTTCACGCGATCGGGTTCGATGCCGAGCTTGCGCGTCGTCTGGAGCACGACCGCTGCGAACGCCTCGTTGAGCTCCCAGAGGTCGACGTCGCGCGCGGTCATGCCTGCGGCGCGCAGCGCCTTCTCGCTCGCCGGCGCGGGCCCAGTGAGCATCAGCACGGGGTCGCTCCCGACGGTGGCGATCGAGCGGATGCGGGCGCGCGGCTTCATGCCGTGGTCGCGCACGTACGCTTCGGACGCGATCACGACTGCACTCGCGCCGTCGGCGAGCCCGCTCGAGTTGCCCGCGGTATGCAGGTGACGCACCTCGTTCGCCTGCGGGAATGCGGAGAGGGCGATCTGGTCGAGCGTTTCTCCGTTTGGCCCGACGGCGCTCGCGCCCATCTGCACGAAGGACGGCGTCAGGCCGGCGAGCCCGCCCGCCGTCGTGTCGGCTCGCGGCGACTCGTCGCGGGCGAGCAGCACCTTGCCGGTCGCGGGGTCCAGAACGGGCACCAAGGAACGTGCGAACCGTCCCTCCTCGATGGCGCGCGCGGCGTTGCGCTGCGAGCGGAGGGCGATCCCGTCCACCTCTTCACGGGAGTACCCCTCCAGCGTCGCGATGAGGTCGGCGCTGATCCCCTGCGGGACCTGGAAGAAGCGCTTGCGGAGCTCCAGGTTGCCGCCGTCGACGCCGCCGCCGTCCGACCCCATCGGGACGCGCGACATGCTCTCGACGCCGCCGGCGACGGCGAGCTGCATCGCCCCCGACGCGACGGCCATCGCCGCGAAGTTGACGCCCTGCTGCCCGGAGCCGCAGAAGCGGTTCACGGTGGTCGCGCTGACCTCGATGGGCCACCCGGCCGCGAGCACGGCGTTGCGCGCGATGTTCGCCCCTTGCTCGCCGGCTTGCGAGACGCATCCAGCGATGACGTCCTCCACGTCGCGCGCATCGAAGCCCGTGCGCCCGGGGAGCGCGCGCAGCACCGTCGCGAGGAGCTCCTGCGGATGCACCCCGGAGAGGGCGCCCTTGCCCGCCTTGCCGCGCCCGCGCGGCGTCCTGACCGCGTCAATCACGTACGCTTTCATCGTCCCTTCGCCTCCTCTCCTCGCAACACCATGCACGTGCTCTGGACCTTCGCGACGAGGCTCCCCTTCTCGTCCTTTACCTCGCACTCGATGAAGCCGATCTGGCGCGTGCGCTTGGTGACGCGCGCCGTCGCGCGGAGCTTCTGCGTCCAGACGGGCTTGAAGTAGTCGGCCGTCAGGGTCAGCGTCGTGAAGGACTCGTCGTCCTCGAGCGTGGTGGCGATGGCGGTGCCCATGGCCGCGTCGGCGACGTCGCAGATGACGCCGCCGTGCAGCGTGCCCATGGGGTTCGCGTGCTTCTCGCCGGCCTGGAGGCTGAAGACGGAGCGACCGAGCTCGATGGATTCCAGATCGAATCCGATGAGGCGTGCGATCGGCGGGGTTCCCTCCTTGGTCGCGGCCATACGCTGGAGCGCCTCGAGATGCCCTGTCGTCTTCGGTGGCCGAACGACCTCGCTCATGGCTTCTTCCCTTCGTCGGCATCGCCACGCAGCGCGAGCCGACCGAAGGCCCGGCACGCCCTGATCACTTCGTCCGAGAGCGCGGTGCCGCGAAGGGCACGCGCGAGACCGAGTCCGCCGACCATGAGGGCGAGGAGCCCGATCGCGAGATGACGCGGCGC
>JBEKGQ010000565.1:0-5051 GCA_050012715.1 Polyangiaceae bacterium | reverse complement strand
GCACCCGAGCCGTCGGAGTTGGCCACGTAGACGTCGCCCGTCTGCCCCTGCGAGTCGACGTTGGCGAGATAGAGCACCTGACTTCCGTCGGACGAGCTCGCCCCCAGGATGCCGAACGAGGCGGGGGCGAGGGATTGGGCTCCGTGGGCCGAGGACCAGATCGTGAGCGCCCCGACGTCGGCGGCGCTGACGTTCGACCAGGCGAATACGACCTGCCCGACGACCGTGACCCAGAACTGGCCTCCCTGGGTGCCCAGCGAACCGATGGTCTGCACCGAGCCTCCCGCGATCGGCACGGCGTAGAGCTCGTACGCGAAGTCGTCGGAGAAGATCTCGTACCCATCGCTCGTCACGCCACGGACGGACAGGGAGTTTCCGGACGCGAGCAGCCTTCCGACCGGCGACTCGACGTTCGCGCTCGGCGCGCCCGGCCCGGGACAGCCGGGCGGGGGATTGTCTTGTACGACGCCCGAATCGGGATTGAGCACTACCCCGCCATCCGTCTCGGTGGAAGAATCGCCATTGCCGCCCCCGCTTCCCGCATCGACCTGGGACGCCGAGTTCATCGACGAGCATCCCTGGAGAGAGCACCAGGCCAGTGCGGGAATCGAGAGCGTGCACAGCTTTGCTGACGGACGAAACATAGGACCTCCGAAGAGTGATGGGGCACCCGACGCTCGAGCAAGATCGAGGCCTCGGCTGGGATTCGCGGACATCGCGACTTATCGAAGCCCGGCGAGTGCGCGTTTGCCGGCCGGCGCGTGGCCTTCTGGCGGCGTGTGGCGCAGCGCCGCAGCTGTCACCGCTCGAGGTCGGACCCGCCGCACGCTCGTCTGCGGTCAGGCCGCCCGACCGCGCTCCGCCACCTGAGGCGGAGGCTCGAACATGACGCTGACGCTGACGGAGCTCCCGGCGAGGGACTCACTCAGGGTCGACGTCACGCCGAACAACTCCTGCTTCACACCGGGCGGCACCTGGTCGCTCGCGCTGATCACGAGGTGACCGCCTTCGACGCCGACCACCGCCGCCAGCAAGGCGTGCGCGAGCGCTCCGCGCCGCCAGGTGGACTCGCGGCCAGACTCGCTGTTGCAAGCCAGCGCGACGAGCCTCAAACCTCGACCGACCACCGTCGCCGTCCGCTGCGCAACGCGTCGCAGAAAAGCGTCCTGCGACTCACCCTCGGCGTGGACGACGGCCGTCACGTCGACGTCCTCGGACTGAAGGCATGCCGGGAGATGGCTTCCCCGTTCGACCACGACCAGAGCCGGTGCGCGCATGGATACACGCGAGAGCAATCGCTGTTCCACCGCTAGGGCAGGGCGACGGGGCTCGCGAAGTAGGTCTTCACCGCCGCCGCGAACTGACCGCCGTCGGTGTCGATGGTGGTCTGTCGCTCGGCTCCCGTGCCGAACACCATGCCTACGCTGCCAGCGTCGATGAGCTCGGACACGTGGCCGAACATGTAGTGCACGCGGTTGTCTCGATAGTGAAGAGCGGTGCCTCCGGGCAGCGCGTTGGGAACCCCGAGCGGCAATTGCCACCAGAGGAGCGGCAAGCCGAGGCCTTCGTGCATCTGCCTGGCCCACGCGATCACTTCGTGGAAGTTCGGGCTCCTCGTGTTGGACTCGTCCAGGTACGTGTCCCGGTCACGGCCCGCGGCCTGACACAGCGGATCGGTCTGCGCCTCCCAGCACCCGGCGTCCCGGTCGAGCATCTCCACCGCCAGGAAGTCCGCCTTGTCGGCGCCGATCGCGCGGAGGAAGCGCACCGTCGCCGCCGCCGTTCCCGCCCACGCGGAGGCATGAAACCCCACGACCGCGTGCGGCGCATATCGACGGGCCAGCACGAGCAGGCACCCCGCCATGCCGCGGAGATCGTCCGTGAGCTCGGCGCACTCGGGCACGAGGCTGGTCACACGCACGGCGTGAGTCCCGCCCCTGGACGCTTGCTGGGCGTACGCCCAGAAATCGGGCTCGAAGTGCACGACGCTGGGCTCGTCGGTGGCCCCGAGGCGCTGGAACAGGAGCTTCACTGCGGACCAATACGGACCCATGAAGTCGTCGTGCGTGAGGGCGGCCACCTCCTTGTCCTCCCCCCACGCCGACATCGCATAGAGCGTGAACATGGGCGTCGTGCCGTGAGCATGAGCGGCGGCGACGAGAGTATCGACGAACGTTCCGCCCGGGTTCCAATCGGGCCAGCCGCCGCCACCAGGCAGCCCGGTCAGGTAGGCGTAGTGCAGATCGAGCGTCGAACCCAGCCGGAAGGCGCCGTCCTTCTGGTGGTCCGCCTCGAGGTCGTTCCCCAGCCCCACGAGGAAGTGATTGTCCCCGCGCAGGCGCAGGGCCAGGGCCGACGCGGACTGGACCGCCGCCGCCTTCGGGACCGGCTCGTCGGCGCGGTCGTGGCACGAGGCGCAGAGCACGGCGCCGAGCGCGACGAGGATGCCTCGAATGGTCACGCGCTCCCGTTTGCAGGTTCCATGCACAGCGGTCAGGGCGCACGAGTCGTGGCGCGACGCCACGCGTTCGCGCAAAATGCCACGCGAGGTCCATCCCCCCGCGCTTGGCGCGCTTGCCGATCGATGCGGACGGGGCAGTCCCCCTTCGCGGCACAGCCGGTGCTTCATGCCTCGTCGTGACGTCCAACCCGCACTTCGAGGTCGACGACTCCGCCGAGGCCGCAGTGCGGGTCGGTCGGACGCTACGCGACAAGTGGCGGCTCGACACGCTCATCGACGTGGGCGGCATGGCCGCCGTGTACGCGGCTACACATCGCAACGGCATGCGCGGAGCCGTGAAGATCCTGCACTTGCATCGCTCGCGCGATCCCGACATCGCGGCACGCTTCCGTCGGGAAGGTTACATCGCCAACAAGGTCGCGCACCCCAACGCCGTCAGCGTGCTCGACGATGACGTGGACGAGGACGGGAGCGTGTTCCTCGTCATGGAGCTTCTCGAGGGGAGCACGCTCCGTGATCGCGCGGCGGCCGGCGGGGGCAGGTTGCCGGCCGACGAGGTGCTCCTCGCGATGGACCAGCTGCTCGACGTGCTCGCCGCCGCACACGACGCGGCGATCATTCATCGGGACATCAAACCCGAAAACGTCTTCGTCACCGTCGACGGGACGGTGAAGATCCTCGACTTCGGAATCGCCAGGCTGTCCGAGCCCAGCGCGGTTGGCCACTCGGCGACGATGGCCGGGCTGCCCATGGGCTCGCCGGCCTTCATGTCGCCCGAGCAGGCCCGCGGGCGCTGGGACCTCGTCGGCGAGCAGAGCGACGTGTGGTCCGTCGGGGCCACCATGTTCACCCTTCTGGCCGGAGAGGACGTCCACGTCGAGGGCACGGTCCCGGAGCTCCTCGCGGCGATCTTCACCCAGCCGGCGCGCTCCCTCGCGACGGTGGCCCCCGGGTCTCACCCGGCGCTCGTGGATGTCGTGGACCGCGCCCTCCAGCTTCATCTTGCGGACCGCTGGCCGACCGCACGCGCGATGCAGGCCGCCGTCCGGGAGGCGTATGCGGCCATCTACGGCGAACCTCTTCCCCCGAAGACGCTCGGCACCCAGGACCCTCACCCGACGGTCATCTCCCAGGACGCGATGGCATCCGGGGGCCAACGTCGGGTGCTGAGCGCGACCACGGTCGTCGGAGCGGAAGGCGAGGAGAGCAAGCACGGATGGCGGCGCCGGAGCGTACGACGCGCGGCGCTCGCCCTCGCGATCGCGCTGGCAGGCGTGCTCGGGATCACCGGCGTACACCACGACGCCCGCTCGGACGAGACGGTCCGCTCGATGGCTCCCGAGGCCCGGCGGAGCGACTTGCCTCCCGGCACTCCCATGGCGCGCCTGTCTTCTCCATCCGTCGCCGAGCCGCTACCCGACTTGCAGCCCACCCCCATCGCTACCGCGACGCAGACGCCTTTGGCGCCCGTGACCCGCGTTCGCCGTCGGTCCATCTACGACCGGCGGCACTGACGTCGCGTCTTGGGCACGCGTTCAGCGAGAGCCTCCACCTCGACGCCGCGGCGACGCTCAGGATGACTCGGGGGGAACCGACGACGATCGCGCCACCTCGTCTGCCGAGCACACCCGGTTCTTGCCCGACTGCTTCGCACGGTACATCCTCGCGTCGGCGGCGGCGAGGAGGGCGAGAGGCTCGTCGTTCGCGGCCAGCTCCGCGAGCGATGCAACCCCGATGCTCGCCGTGACGTGGACATCGCGGCCCCGAGCGCTCATGTGCATGCTCTCCACGCCGCTTCGAAGGCGCTCGGCGAGCTGACGGGCGTCGACCCGGTCGGTGCCCACGGCGAGCACGACGAACTCGTCGCCGCCGAAGCGCACGAGCACGTCCTCGACGCGGAGCGCTCGATGGATGCGAGCGGCGACGGCGCAGAGAGCCCGGTCGCCGGAGAGGTGACCGAACGCATCGTTCACGTACTTGAGCGCGTCGACGTCGATCATCAGCAGCGCCAGCTCGCCGCTGGCGCGTCGAGTGCGGGCGACCTCCGCCCGGAGCCTCGCCTCGAGGTACCGGCGGTTGAAGACCTTCGTCAGCGGATCGAGCACCGACGACTCGTAGAGCTGCTGGTGGAGCGCCTGGTCGACGGCGTCGACGATGGCGAAGCGCATCCGCAGCCGAGGGCCGAGCTGCAGCAGGTGTCCGTGCGCCAGAGGGGCGACCGTCACGCGCGTCTCACCGACGAAGGTCCCGTTGACCGATCCCAGGTCTTCGACCTGGAAGCTCCCGTCCGGCGTCCGCACGAGGCGCGCGTGGTGCCGACTCACGCCGGTCTCGTGGATGACGACGTCAGCATCCGCGCCGGATCCGATGATCACTTCGCTCGACTCGAGGGCGACGAGCCGGCCCGCGTCGAGCCCGCTGAGAACCGTCACGGTGGCCCGCAGGTGCTCCACGACCGGGAGCGGCGCGGGCAAGAGGGGAGTGTCGCGCTGCACGCGAGCACTCTCGGTGCGCGTCTCCGTGGCGGGGGAGTCGGGCGGCGGACCGGGTGTCTGCGCTAGCTCAGCCAAGACAAGGTGGGCGCGAGGCG
>JBEKGQ010000564.1:0-5060 GCA_050012715.1 Polyangiaceae bacterium | reverse complement strand
ACGACCTCGTAGAGGGCGCGCATCAACTTCACGAACTTGCCGAGCGTCTCCTTGCCGCCGAGGCCGAGGGCGAACGCGAGCTCGCGCGCCTGGTAGGCCGCGAAGCCGACCGCCGGGTCGACGTGCACGGTGACGATCTTCTCGGGCGTGTCGTGGGCGACCTTCTCGATCTCCACGCCGCCCTCGGTGGACGCCATGAAGGCGACGCGCCGGCGATCGCGGTCGATGACCGCGCCGAGGTAGAGCTCGCGCGCGATGTCGAGCCCCTGCTCGATGTAGAGGCGCCGCACCTTCTGTCCCGCCGGCCCCGTCTGGTGGGTGACGAGCTGCATGCCGAGGATCTTCTGCGAGAGCTCGCGCGCCTCGGACGCTCCGCCCTTCGCGACCTTCACGCCGCCGCCCTTGCCGCGGCCTCCGGCGTGGATCTGCGCCTTGACGACGACGACGGGGCTCCCGGTCTCGGTCGCGAGCTTCTTCGCCGCCGCCTCGGCCTCGTCGACGGTGAACGCGGGGTAGCCCTTGGGGATGGGGACGCCGTAGCGGGCGAAGATCTGCTTCGCCTGGTACTCGTGGATCTTCAAGCCGGCCTCCTGCCGGAGCCCGGCTCAGACAATCCGCTCGCAAGCTCGCGGGGTGTGTTCATGCGCGGGCGAACCTAGCACAGTCCCTCCGGCGTTCACCGGCGGCGCTCGAGGGGCCTCGCGCCGGTCTTCCGCGCGAACCACGTCGTGGGGAGGTGCCTCGGCAAGGCCGACGCGAAGAGCACGTCGCGGAGGGCGTTGGTCTCCCACGTGACCGCCGAGTGCCAGAGGCCGCTCCGCACGAACACCGCCTCGGCGTGGGAGAGGTCGTGGCGGGAGAGCTCGCCCTCTTGCATCTCGTGCGCGCAGACGACGCCCCGGTGATCGAGCTGCGTCCGGAGGAGCGCGTTCATCGACTCGGTGGTCCCCCCCTCGGTGAAGTAGCTGACGAGCTTGTGGCGGCGGTGGAGCGGCTCGCCGTGGCGGGCGACGACCCAGTCGCGGAAGACGTCGAGGTCCGCGTAGAGCGCGTCGAAGAGGTACGTCTCGCGGACGTCGACCCCGCCGCCCCGCAGGCCGCACGCCGCGGCGTGGTAGCCGCCGGAGTGGGCCGACAGGCAGACCGTGCCGAGGGCGGCGTCGGCGGGGAACGCCGTGTCGCCGAGGGTCGTGCGCCCGAGGCGCGCGGCGGTCGCGACCGCCTCGGCGAGGAGCCGCGCGAGGCCGCCCGCGGACTCGAGCTTGCCGCACGCGGAGTCGGCGGACATCGTCGCGAGCTGGGGGACGACGAGGACCGCGTTCTGGCGGCTGTCGGCGAGCTGCTCGCGGAGCTGGTGCGCGGCGATCGCGCGCTCGGCGGTCGTGTTGTGGCCGTGGAAGTGGACGAGCGCGGCGACCCCGTCCTCGCTCCGCCAGCGGTAGTGCGCGGGGACGAAGACGTAGACCGTGTCGTCGCGGTAGCCGGCGCCGGGCGCGGGGAAGGGCGCGTGCTCCAGGCCGAGCGCGAGCGTCGTCCCGCGCGCGTCGCGCGCGAGGTCGAGCAGGCGCGGCGCGGCGTCGGCGCGCGCGGTGCGCGCCAGGGAGAGGAGCGGGGCGGACGCGAGGGCGGCGAGGAAGGTGCGGCGGTGCATCACCTCCTGGGATCACGCCGCCCGGGCGTCCGGGCCAAGTTTCCGGACTCGGCCCTGGCCGACCTTCGGGAGGCCGTGGCTAGTGATTCACTAGCCCTTCTTGCAGATGTCGACCACGGCCTGGACGCTCTTGGCGCTCTTCGCGAGCATCCCCTTCTCTTCCTCGGTCAGCGGGATGTCGATGATCTTCTCGATGCCGCTCCCGCCGATGACGACCGGGACGCCCATGAAGAGATCCTTGTAACCGTACTCGCCGTCGAGGTAAGCCGCGCACGCGAGCAGGCGCTTCTCGTCGCGGAGGTACGCCTTCGCCATCGAGACCGCCGCCGAGGCCGGGGCGTAGTACGCGCTCGTCCCCATCAGGTTCACGATCTCGCCCCCGCCCTTCCGGGTGCGCTCGATGATCTTCTCGAGCTTGTCCTTCGCAACGAGCGACGTCACCGGGAGGCCGTTGATCGTCGTCATCGACAGCACCGGCACCATGTCGTCCCCGTGGCCGCCGAGGACCATCGCCCGCACGTCCTTCACGCTGACGCCGGCCTCGCGCGCGAGGAAGAGCTGGAACCGCCCGCTGTCGAGCACGCCCGCCATGCCGACGACGAGGTTCTTCGGCGCGCCGACGACGCGCTTGTACTCGTAGACCATCGCGTCGAGCGGGTTGGAGATGACGATGACGAACGCGTTGGGGCACACCTTCTTCGCGTTGCCGGCGACGTCGCGGATGATCGGCAGGTTGCTCGCGACGAGGTCGTCGCGCGACTGCCCGGGCTTGCGCGGGATGCCGGCGGTGATGATGAGGACGTCCGCCCCTTCGAGATCGGCCCAGTTGCCGGTGCCGCGGATGTGCGAGTCGTAGCCGAGGATGGCCCCGTTCTGCTCGAGGTCGAGCGCCTTGCCCTTGGCGAAGCTCTCCTTCGCCGGGACGTCGTAGAGGACGACATCGCCGAGCTCCTCGTTCGCGCAGAGGCGGGCGAGCTCGCCGCCGATGTTGCCGGCTCCGATGAGACCAATCTTCTTGCGGGTGGGCATGGCGCAGGGTTTAGCGTCATGCCCCCCGGGACGCCAAGGGGGAACGGGGGGCTTATTTCAGCGGTAGGTGGCGGTCACGACGAGGTGCATCACCGCCCCGCAGGGAGCGGTCCCGATGGTGCCGCGGCACGGGTCCTCCAGCTCGACCCGCGCGGCGCGGGCGTTGAGCGCGCGGAGGATGGCGTCGGTCATCTCGTGACCGCCGTCGCGGCACGAGTGGTCGCCGCAGGGCAGGCTGAACAGGGCCGGCGCGCTGTCGACCACCACGAGCCGCACGTGCTTCGGGTCCCCGCTGTTCGCGACCCCGCGGCGCTCGTCGACCTCGAGCCGGAGCGTCGCGAGCGCCGGAACCGCCTCGCGGAGCCGGGGCGCTTCGTCCTCCCGCCGGCGGCGCTCGGCGTACCGCTGCGCCGCCTCGGAGTTCCGCGATCGAGAGTACATGGGTCTCCTCTCCTTCTCAGTCTTCGCCGTGCGCGAGGGCGAGCCACACCGCACGGGCGCGGGCGTACGTCAGCCGCGCCGCCTGTTCGAGCTCGGCGGGGCTGGGCCCCGTCAGGCGAAGCCGCGCGAGCTCCGCCGAGAGGTTCGCGCGCGCGCAGACGCGAGCCTGCGCGATCGTCCCCGGCCAGCCGCCCGACGCGCGGCGATGGTCCGACTGCAGCTCGTCGCGCCAGCCGCGGGCCCACACCTCGCCGCCGTCGTGGGCGCTCCGCTCGACGACTGACTGCCGATCGTTGTTCTTCTTGGCAGCCATCAATTGCTTGGTCGCGCTCACGACCGTAGCCGAAATCACGGGTATTGTCGCGCCCGTCTTCACTCCGGAGGTCCCGCCGCTCGGGGCGAGTGCGCCTCCTTTGGCGCGCGTCACATGTGCTCGATGATGTTGTCGCCGAAGGCCGAGCACTTGATCTCGGTGCCGCCTTCCATGAGCCGCGCGAAGTCGTAGGTCACGCGCTTGCTGGCGATCGCGCCGTCCATGCCCTTGATGATGCGGTCGGCGGCCTCGCCCCAGCCCATGTGCCTCAGCATCATCTCCGCGCTGAGGATCACCGAGCCCGGGTTCACCTTGTCGAGGTCCGCGTACTTCGGCGCCGTGCCGTGCGTCGCCTCGAAGATGGCGTGCCCCGTCACGTAGTTGATGTTGCCGCCCGGCGCGATGCCGATGCCGCCCACCTGCGCCGCCAGCGCGTCGCTCAGGTAGTCGCCGTTGAGGTTCAGCGTCGCGATGACGTCGAACTCCTTCGCCCGCGTCAGCACCTGCTGCAGCGTGATGTCCGCGATGGCGTCCTTGACGAGGATGCGCCCCGCCGCGAGCGCCGCCTTCTGCTCGGCGTTCGCCGCGTCCTCGCCCTTGGCCGCCTTCGTCTTCTCCCAGGCGTCCCAGGTGTAGACCTTCTCCCCGAACTCGCGCTCGGCGAGGGCGTAGCCCCAGCGCATGAACGCGCCCTCGGTGTACTTCATGATGTTGCCCTTGTGGACGAAGGTGACGCTCTTGCGCTTCTGCGTCACCGCGTACTCGATGGCCGCGCGCACGAGGCGCTCGGTCCCCTCGCGGCTCACCGGCTTGATGCCCACGCCCGTCGTCGCCGGGAAGCGGACCTTCTTGTAGTCCTTCGGGAACTCCTTCTCGATGAAGGCGAGGAGCTTCTTCGCGTCCGCGCTCTCGGCCTCGAACTCGATGCCGGCGTAGATGTCCTCGGTGTTCTCCCGGAAGATCACCATGTCGACGTCCTGCGGGCGCTTCACCGGGCTCGGCACGCCCTGGAACCAGCGGACGGGACGCAGGCAGACGTAGAGGTCGAGGAGCTGGCGGAGCGCGACGTTGAGCGAGCGGATGCCGCCGCCGATCGGCGTCGTCAGCGGGCCCTTGATGCCGACGAGGTACGTGCGGAAGGCCTCGACGCTCTCGTCGGGCAGCCAGTTGTTGAAGAGGTTGTAGGCCTTCTCGCCCGCGAACACCTCGTACCAGGCGATCTTGCGCTTGCCGGCGTAGGCCTTCTCCACCGACGCGTCGATGACGCGCACGCTGGCGCGCCAGATGTCCCGCCCGGTTCCGTCGCCCTCGATGAAGGGGAGGATGGGGTTGTCGGGCACGACGAGCCGTCGATCGGCCCCCATGGTGATGGCCTGGCCATGGGCGGGCGGCGTGAAGGGCTTGCTCATGCAGCGCCCAGTATCACGTCCGGCCCCCTTCCCTCCAGTCTCGCCGCGCCAAAGGTCACGTCGCAGCACGCGGGGCGCGACGTCGACGCCGCCGGGCACGACGTCGACGCCGCCGGGCACGACGTCGACCCGGGCGGGCACGATGTTGCCACCGGCGGGCGCACCTTTGCCACCGGCGGGCGCACCTTTGCCACCGGCGGGCGCACCTTTGCCACCG
>JBEKGQ010000563.1:0-5066 GCA_050012715.1 Polyangiaceae bacterium | reverse complement strand
GGCCGGCTCATCGAGTTCATCCCGCACCCGGTCACGACCGGCTTCACCACGGGTATCGGCGTGGTCATCGCCACGCTGCAGATCAAGGACGTGCTGGGCCTGCCCGTCGCCAAGATGCCCGACGGGTACTTCGAGAAGCTCGAGGCTCTGTGGTCCGCGCGCTCGGGGATCTCGCCGACCGAGCTCGCGGTCGCTGCCGTGACGCTGGCCGTGCTCCTCGTGTGGCCGCGCGTCTACCGCAAGCTACCCGCGCCGCTGGTCGCCATCGTCCTCGTGTCGGTGGGCGCGACGGTGCTGGCCCGGGCCTGGCCCGGCTTCCACGTGGCGACGATCGGCTCTCGGTTTCACACCGTCGTCGACGGGCAGGTCGTCGCGGGGATCCCCCAGGTACCGCCCATGCCCATGCTGCCATGGGAGCGAGGCGGGATGACGCTGACCAAGGTGCGCGAGCTGCTGCCGTCGGCGCTCGCCATCGCGATGCTGGGCGCCATCGAGTCGCTGCTGTCCGCCGTGATCGCGGACGCCATGACCGGCAAGAAGCACGACCCCAACGCGGAGCTCGTGGGGCTCGGGCTCGGCAACATCGTTGCGCCTTTCTTCGGCGGCATCGCGGCGACCGGGGCCCTGGCCCGCACGGCGACCAACATCCGGGCCGGCGCGACCTCGCCGTTCGCCGCCGTGATCCACGCGCTCTTCGTGCTGATCGCCGTCCTGGTCGGCGCGCCGCTGGTGTCCTACGTGCCCATGGCCGCGCTGGCGGCGCTCTTGCTGCTCGTCGCGTGGAACATGAGCGACATCCACCTCTTCGGCCACACCGTGCGCGTGGCGCCTCGCAGCGACGTGGCGGTCCTGCTCACGTGCTTCACGCTCACGGTGGTCTTCGACATGGTCGTCGCCATCGGGGTGGGCGTCGTGCTCGCCGCGCTGCTCTTCATGAAGCGCATGTCGGAGCTCACCAGCACCCGGGTGATGACGCCCGAGTCGACGCAGGACACGACCTATGCCGTGCCGGCGGGGGTGACGGTCTACGAGATCGCGGGGCCGCTGTTCTTCGGCGCCGCGCAGCGCGCGATGGGGGCGATCGTGACCGCGGGCGTCGGCGCACGGGTCGTGGTGCTGGCGCTCGGGACGGTGCCGACCATCGACGCGACCGGTCTGGTCGCGCTGGAGAGCGCCATCGAGCAGCTGCGCCTGGCCAAGAAGCTGGTCGTGATCTCGGGCCCCTTGCCCGAGCCGCGACGGGTGTTCGAGAAGGCCAACCTCGAGGTCGCCCACGAGCACGTGTTCCTCGCCGACACCCTGGCCGAGGGGATCCAGCTCGCGCGCGACCTCATTCTGCTGGCCCCGGAGAGCACCAAACAGGTCACGGCGACGACGTGAGGCCCCCCGGGAACCGTGATACGAACGTGCCCCGGTGAGGAGGCGCGGTCGATGAGCGTACGTGGTGCCATCAAGAGCTCGCTGAAGCTCGCCGCTCGAAGGTTCGGCTACCGCGTCCACCCGATGACGGACGAAGACCGCGCCATCATCGACGGCTACGACCGCTCTTCGTCCGACCGGGGGCACGGGATCGACTTCGCCGCGAACCTGCCCACCCTCCGGGACCTGAAGGCGCGCTACGCCGAGGTCCGGCTGCCGATCACCAGCCACTCCATCTGGACCGCGCGCGGGGGCTCCGACACCCGTCCCGACATCGGCCGCGGCGGCGTCGACCTCGAGCTCTTTCGAGGCCACACGGCCTACGTGTTCTCCTACGCGGGCTC
The DNA here is from genome assembly GCA_050012715.1 of Polyangiaceae bacterium. Lineage (GTDB taxonomy): Bacteria > Myxococcota_A > Polyangia > Polyangiales > Polyangiaceae > Palsa-1150. The sequence goes on along the minus strand of JBEKGQ010000563.1, from coordinate 3,303 downwards.
CGACCCGGTGTCGGCGCGGCTGCGCTACTTCATCTACGCCGACGCCGTCCGGAGGAAGGACGCGGCCGGTCTCCTCCGGCGGCTCGAGGAGGACGGCGCGTTCGGCTGCATCACGTTCGAGTACCCGAACCTCGGCCGGGTGAGCCGCGATCTCCTCGACTCGGTCCGCGAGCTCAACTTCCTCCACGCGCACTATGGCCTCCTCGATCGGCGTGATCTCGAGGTGCTGGACATCGGCTCCGGCTACGGGCGCATGGCCCATCGCATGCTCGCGGCGAGCCCGGGCATCAAGCGGTACACGTGCGTGGACGCCATCCCCGAATCCACGTTCCTGTGCCGGCTCTACCTCGAGCACCGACGGTGCCTCGACCGCGCTCGCGTCGTCCCGCTCGATCAGCTCGTGGAGCAGCTCGACGCCGGCCGGTTCGATCTCGCCCTCAACATCAACAGCTTCGCGGAGTGCACCTTCGCCGCGATCGAGTGGTGGCTGACCCAGCTGAAGCGCCTCGGCGTTCCGAAGCTCATGATCGTCAAGAACGATCCGGAGCGGTTCCTGTCCACCGAGCCCGATGGGAGCCACCGCGACTACGCCCCCGTCCTCCGGCAGCTCGGCTACACGCTCACCGCCCACGAGCCGGTGTTCGACGATCCGGCCGTCGAGGCGCTCATGGGGACCCAGGACAACCTGTTTCTGTTCACGCTCTCCGACCCGGCGCAGTAGCCCGTCGAGCTACTTCTGCCCCTTGGTCACCGCCGACGGGAAGCTGGATTGCTCGCCGAAGTAGCACTCGAGCGCGGCGATCTTCCGGTCCCGGAATCGAAAGTGCTCCACGTTCCGGAACGACTTGCCGCTCTTCGTGTGGCACGTGTACTTCACGAACGCTTCGTTCTCGTTCTCGAGCACCGACTCGAGCTCGAAGCGGTCGATGAACGCGGTCTGCGTGTCCCAGCATTGCGCCTTGAACGCGGTCTTGCTGATGTGGTCGTCGCCGGCGGCGCTCGAGAACGTGAAGTCGTCGGTGGCCAGCGCGTCCACCGAGCCCCAGTCCTTCTGCTCCCACCCCGCGTACCACTTGCGGACGATGTCGCCCTGGCCGCTCGCGCCGGGCGCGGCGGTGGCCGAAGGCGCCGGGGCGGCCCCGGCGCAGGCGACCGCCAGGGAGCCCGCTCCGGCGGCGAGCAGATAGCGGCGCGACATTGCGGTGCTGAGCGTCATGTTCCCTCGTCCCGGTTACATACCCACTGGTATGTTGACGCTCACATACCCGTCAGTATGTTGTCAAGGCACCGCACGACAGGAGGCTGGCTTGACGTCGAAGAAGCGCGGACGCGACCTCGCCCAGACGCGCCGCGAGATCCTCAACGCCGCCTTCGACGAGTTCTACGGGAGCGGGTTCCACGCGAGCAGCCTGGACACCATCCTCGAGCGGACGGAGCTCACCAAGGGCGCGCTCTTCCACCAGTTCGCCTCGAAGCTCGAGCTCGGCTACGCCGTCGTCGACGAGGTCATCGTTCCCATGACCCTGGCGCGCTGGATCACGCCGCTGGCGGACTTCGACGACCCCCTGAAGGGGATCATCCACCTCGTCGAGCGCAACGTGGGCGACGCGCCGCAGGCGGAGCTCGACCGGGGCTGCCCGCTCGGCAACCTGATCCAGGAGATGTCGAATGGCGACGTGGAGTTCCGGCGCCGACTCCGCCGGTGCATCGAGGTGTGGATCGACGGCGTCGCGGAGCACGTCGAGCGCGGGCGCCGCGCAGGCTACGTCCGCCGATCGGTGAAGGCGCGAGCGGTGGGGGAGTACGTCGTCGTGACGCTCGAGGGGGTCTTCGCGGTGGTGAAGGGGCTGCGCGACAAGAGCGTCGTGCCGACGCTGGTCCACGCGATGCGCACGCACCTCGCGTCCCTCGCCCCGGCGACGCGATAGTCGAGCTCGCGGTCGCCGAGGAGTGAGCCCGTGCGAGCCCCCGAGCCCCGCCAGGGGGCTCGGGTCCTCCGGGGGGGCGCGAGGATCACTTCGAGTCGGTCGGGCGCTGCGGCAGCTTCGTATCGCCGCCGAAGGACAGCGCGTCGAGGCCGAAGAAGTGGAACACGGCCGTGCCGGCCTTCTCGATCCAGGTGTCGTGTGCCTTCACGGGCTCGGCGCCCCCGGCCATCGCGACCGCGGGCACGAAGGTGGAGGCGACGAACGCGATGGCGAGGGGGGCGATGATGCGGGGAAATGACTTCATGGGGCTTCTCCTAGGTTTGGTAAGGCGCGCACCTGATGTGCACACGCCAGATCAAAGCACGCGGCAGAAGCCGAGCCAGTCTTCAAACGAGGTCGTCCGAACGGGTGAGGTCGTCGCGCCGAGGAACGACGATCTCGCCGGAATAACCGCGATGCGGGGCGCGTCCGGGCGCGCCCGGAGTCACGCGCCGCGCAGCTCGATCGCTCCGAGGCGCACCAGCTGCGCGAGCATCGCGATGACGTCGTCCTCCGGCAGGCCGGCGATGTCGAGCAGCATCTCGACGGTGCAGCGCCCGTCGATGAGCGACACGAGGAAGCCCGACCGGCTGTCGAGCGGCATGCGACGGAGCTCGTCGTGCGTCACGACCAGCCACGGGACCGCCCGAAACGGCACGATCGGCCGGACGTCGCTCGGCGTTTCGTCGACGTGGCCTCGCCCGATGTTCGGCAGGGTCGGGCGATCGCGACGCGGAAGCGGCATGGACGACTGAAGCGTAGCAGCCCGCCCCGGAGATGCCCGCAAAGGCCCCGGTATTTCGGGCCTTTCTACCCCTCGGACGGCGGGCCTACGGCCTCGCCGCACCCACCGGGCAGCAGTGGTCGCCGCAGGGAATCGAGTGGGGCTTGCACTCCAGGCAGTCCCCGGTCGTCTGGTTGCGGAAGACGACGCCGCCGGTCGAGCCCTCGGGGCACTTCGCGAAGACGCAGTGCCCCGTCTCGTCGACGGTCTTTCCGTGGGGGCAGATGCAGGCGCCCATCATCTCTTCCCCGTCGATGCAGGGGGGCGGCGGCTTGCAGTTCCCGTCGCTCGCGAGCGCCTGGCCGGGAGGGCAGACCGAGACGCTGGCCGCCGTGGGCCCGGCGGACGAAGACGGGGACGGCGTCGTCGAGGGCGCCGCCATGGGGGCGGGAGGGCTCGCGGTGGTGGATGCGGCGGGAGGCTCAGGCGCGGGGGCGGGCGGGGCCGGCGGCGGCGCACCGGCGCAGGCGAGGAGCACGGCGGGGCCGATGAGGGCGACACGCAGGGGGCGCATGGCGGATACCAGGGTCGCTCGCCGCTCGTTCTCGGGCA
>JBEKGQ010000562.1:0-5067 GCA_050012715.1 Polyangiaceae bacterium | reverse complement strand
GATGGCGCGGCGCCAGCCCGGGCGGAACGTGAGCAGCGCCGACGCCGCGCCGAGCCCCAGACAGCGCGAAGCCGGTCATGTACGCGGTCCGGAGGACGCCGAAGGGCGCGACGTCGAGGCGGAACGCGAGGTACACGCCGGCGCGGACGAGCAGGAGCGTCGTCACGAAGGCAGCGAAGGTCAGGAACGAGAGGTCCCTCGCGTGGCCGACGACGAACTCGCGCCACGCGCGGGCGATCGAGCCGCGTCCCGGCTTCAGCTGCGCCTTCGCCGCGGCCTCGAGCGTCTCGAAGATCGCGCCCGACGTGCACACCTGGAAGAAGGCGAACTGTAGGAACTCCGCCGCACGGTGCCGGCGAGTCACGCGACCGAGAACCTTGCCGGTGGCGATGTCGAACGCTGCGTAGAGGCTCGCAGTGCCGTGCCGCTCGCAGTCGTGCGTGCGGCGCTCGATCTGCCCGGGCCGCAGCGGCAGCATCAGCGGTGTGCGATCGAGAGCCTGGATCTGGGTCTTCTCGTCGACCGAGAGCACCACCGCGTTGCAAGGGGGATTCATGTACAGGCCGACGACATCGACGACCTTCTCGGCGAACTTCGTTGCTGATCTTGAAGCTCTTGAGCCGATGCGGTCGCAGGTCAGGCTGCGGCCCAGACCACCTCGCCACGCTGCTGCCACTCGACAAGGCGCGCAACGCCGAGCGCGTTCGGCGGGTCGTCGCCCCCGCCGCCGCGAGCGAGCGCACGTCTGTGCGCTGTACGAGGAAGGCACAGAGATCCCGTCGGACTTTCAAGGCGTCCTCTTCGTTCCGTTGGACCCGCGCGGGGCATGGCGCCTCGGCTTGGCTCGCGAGTTGAAGCAGGTCATTGCTTCGGTCGACCTCAACAAGGCGACGTAGACACTTCTGGATCGGCCGCGCGCCTTCTGGATCGCGCCCGCCTTCTGGATCAAAGCCGGCCGTGGGTCGTGGTCGAGGGGCCGTGGGTCGTGGTGGAGGGGCCATGGGTCGTGGTGGAGGGGCCATGGGGTCGCGGTCGAGGGGCCTCGGAGCTGGCGTGGCCCTTGTTCCTCGTCGCGGGCGTTCACGATCCGCTCGGTGAGTTCCGGGTGGGGCAGTCGCCTGGGGTCGTGGGGGCGTCGGTCGGACTCGGGGCTTCAGGGCCCGCCTCGAGGCGTCGATTCGCGCCGTGCTACCGACAGCCGATGGTCTTGCTCCGCGCCCGAGCCTGTTCGGCCGTGATGCTGCGGGGCTTCGCGCTTCCCCAGCGCGCGAGGACGGAGGCATATTGGCCGCAGGCGCCGTCGCGATCGGACTTCTGCTCGAGCATCTGGCCGAGGAGGAGACGGTCGTGCATCTGGTCCATCATCCAGTCGATCGGAACAGAGGCACGGTGGCCGTAGGGGACCTCTCCGCACCGCGCCGCGCCTTGGCGGAGTAGCGGGATCGCGCCGTCGGCGTCCCCCGTGAGCGCACGAACGCGCCCCTCGACCCCCCAGGCCCATGGGCCCGGTCCGTTCGGGGACACGGGTATCGGCGCGGTCGCCACCGCCTCGTGCGCCTCGGACGGTGTCTCCGCCCACGCGTAGAGGAAGAGCGAGCGGCCGTCCTCGAGGCTTCCATGTAGCTTGGGAGCCCACTCCGCTCGCCACGCTTCCCACATTGCCTTCGCATGGGCTTCCGACACGCGACCCGCCCTGCGCAAGGCGGCGAGCGCGGCTTCCCGGCCCCACGTCGGCTCGTCGTGGGTCCATGCCGGGAGCCGTCGGAGGTAGTCTTCGCTCAGGTCGGCGGCCTTCGTGGTCGCGCCTTGTTCGTCGTAGACGTAGACGAGCTGCCACTCCGCGACGTGCTTGCTCTCGTCCGCGAGGCCCGCCTCCGCCTTCTGGAGCGCTCGCAGGCTCGACTCGGCCGACACGAGGTCCCCGGACCAGATGGCCAGGTCCGCCGCGTCCTGGAGCGCGAACCTCCGTGCGAGATCGGCGTCGGGGACCGCAGCCTCCTCCTTCTTCATGATCGACTGGAGGGCTTCGACCGAGGCGCCGTTCGCCGCGATGGCTATCCAGAGGTAGCCGTATCCGCGCCAGGCTCCCGGCTCGACCGCGACCATCTGACGTGCGTCGTCTTCGAGCTCGCGGCACTGGCCCCGTTCGCTGCGATGCGAGGCGCGTTCCCGCAGACAACTCGCGGCGTTGGGTGCGATCTCGAGGCAGCGCTCGATCGCTGCCTCCTCCGCGTCGCCGTCGCCGGATGCGCGTGCGCGGTATGCCCGCAAGCTCTCCACCATCGCAAACTTGGGATCCAGATCGGCGACGCGATCGAGCAGCGCGAACGATTCCGCCTGCCCCGGGCCCGCATCTGGCGGGCTTGCCCAGTCCCACAACGCCTCGGCGGCGTACAGCAGGGCTTCCGCATCGTCGGGCAAGGCTCTCGCGAGCTCGCGGGCAGCCTTCCTTCGCATGTCCAGGGTCTCGCTCGTGGGCGGATTGACGGCCATCCCGTCCCCCGAGGCCTCCGCGAACGCGAGCAACCGCCGATCGCGCGAATCGAGCGAGGCGCGCGCTTGCGTCGCGGCGGCCCGGTGGTCACGTTGCTTCTCGAGGCTCCCGGACCCGAGCGCCAGTCGCAGGTGCGCGGCCGCGAAGTGCGGATCGAGCGCGACTGCCCGCTCGAGATCGGCCTCGAAGGCGCCGGTGGATGCGTCGCGAAAGGCCTGCAGCGCTTCGGCGTAGAGGGTCGCCGCCTCCGGGCTGGACGTCCTCGGCGGGGGCCATTCGGTAATGGCGCGCGGGCGGCCCGAGGCAACCGCGCTCACCGACGGAGCCACTGGCGGGAGCACCACGTTCGTTCGGGACTGCATCGACAGCGCAGCGGCGACCAGCAACCCGGCGACGCCCAGGGCGCCCGCCAATGGCAAGATCCACCGCCGGTCTGGCTCCGCGGGTGTGCCTCTGGCCGACGGCCCGCGTGTCACGCGCGAGTCCGGGGCGGGATGCGCCTCGGTCGTTGCCAGGCCGACCGAGTCGAGCTTGCGGAGCTCGTCGAGGAGAGCGTGCGCGTTCGGGTACCTTTCCGCCGGATCCTTCGCCAGGCAGCGCGCGATGATCGTGTCGAACGCGCCCGGGACCAGGGGACTGATCGACGACGGCGCAGCCGGCGCGTCACGCTCGATCGAGCGAACGATCTGCGGCAGATTCACGCCAGTAAAGGGACGGCGTGCGGTGAGCGCCTCGTAGAGCACGATGCCGAGCGCGAAGACGTCCGTCGCGGGCGTGACGGGCTGGCCGCGCGCCTGCTCGGGCGCCATGTACGCCGGCGTCCCGAACAGCATGCTCTCACCGGCGCCCGTGCCGGTGACGAGCACGTCACCGGGGATCGTTCGCTTCGCCAGTCCGAAATCGAGCACCTTCACGTGGTGATCCGCGGTGACGAGGATGTTCTCCGGCTTGAGGTCCCGGTGGACGACGCCGCTCGCGTGCGCCTCGGCCACGGCCGCCGCGGCCTGGGCGATCAGGTGCAGCGTCGTCTGCACCGCCAGCGGACGAGCGCCGAGCAGGGCACGCAACGGCCGCCCCTCGACGAGCTCCATCGCGATGAAGACGCGCCCCTCGGACTCGCCGATCTCGTAGATGGTCGCGAGGTTGGGGTGCGAGAGCGCCGCCGCGACGCGCGCCTCGCGAATCAGGCGCCGGCGCTTGCCCTCGTCGGTCTCGAACGCCCGCGGCAGAACCTTCAGCGCGACGATACGGTCGAGCTTCTCGTCCTTCGCACGGTAGACGAGGCCCATGCCCCCCTGGCCGAGGCGTCCGAGGACGACGAAGTGCGCGAGCTTGTCCGGGTCGCCCTCCGGCGCTGCCTCCGTCGAGCGCAGCGTGGGTCGAAGAGGGTTGGGAACCGTCTGCGCCGAATCCGCGGCGGGTGCGTCGCGGCGAATATTGTCCCCCGAGTCGGTCACGGCTGGACGACAATTCTACCTGAGTCTCCCCGCGCGATCTGCCCGCGCGACCTGCTCCGCCTCTGCCTCTACTTCTTGTTCGCCTTCTTCGGCTCCTTCTCCCAGATCCCGAAGGCCGCCCCCGTCGGATCGAGGAACACCCCGCTGGCGCCGTTGCCCGGGATCGGCTGGTACGCCACGAGAGGCCTTCGCGCCGTTCTTCTCGGCCTTTGCGGCGGTCTTCTTCACGCTGTCGACGAGCGCGTACGGCATCCACGCTCAATTGGTCCGCGCTTCCAGTGGGAGCGGCCGACTTTGCGCGTTATGTCGCCGGCGCCGCGCTCCGGTCGAATCTCGACCGTCCGCGCCGGCGATGTTCCCCCCGCTCGACGAGCAGTCCGATGTCAGGGGGCGGCGGGCCTTGGGAGCGTCTCCCGCTAGTTTCCCGTCGCCACCTTTACTTCCGGTCCGATCGGGTCGCGGCCCGTCGTGGCCCAGGAACAGCCTTCAGCGGGAAAAACAGCAGATCGCACGTGAAAGACCGCCGATTGAAGACCCGCCGAAGGCTGTCCCGGGACAGACTTCGGTGGGCTCACAGAGAGCGGTCTTTCACGCGCGATCCGCAAATCCGCCGCCGAAGCCCGCCCCTCGGGTACGACAGCACGCGTCTGGTCGGGGCGAAGTAAGACCGTGACGGGCGTGGAAACGAAAGGAGCGCCGTGGACGCAGTTCTGAGAGTCAGTCTCCCGCGGCGCCCGCATCCGCGTCCCATGGAGGACAGAGGGATGGGATGCCGAGGGTGCACGACTTGTCGAGGCAGCAACCGGGCACGCACGCGGACGGCTGAAGCGAGCCGCACGTGAAGGGGGAGTCATTGCACTCGTCGAGGGTCGCCACGAGCGCGCCGCTCGACTGTTCGACGAAATAGCCCCGCTCGCACCCGCCGTCGGTGCCGTAGGTCATCATGAGAAACGGGCCGCAGGCCCTCATCGCGACGACGTGGCCGGCGGCGACGGCCTGCACCGCCGCGCACCACGCCGTGAACGCAGCTCCGTTGTAGTCCGGAGGGCAACCGGAGGGATCGCAGACACCGGGTGTAGATGGCAGCCAGGATCCGCTTCTTCCTGACGGTGTCGT
>JBEKGQ010000561.1:0-5093 GCA_050012715.1 Polyangiaceae bacterium | reverse complement strand
GCGAACCAGCCATCGATGGCGGCGGGCAGCGCCGCGTTCAGCTTCGACGGCACCGGCAACGGATCGCGGTGGATCTTCAGCGCCAGCGCGCCCACCGTCTCCGCGAAGAACGGCTTCTCGCCCGTCAGCGCCTCGAACGCGACGACGCCGAGCGACCAGAGATCCGTCTTCGAGTCGATCGTCTTCGCGCCGATGACCTGCTCGGGGCTCATGTAGAAGGGCGACCCGATGAACGAGCCGGTGCGGGTCGTGCTCCCCACGATGCCGACGCCGCCCCCGGCCCCCGCTCCCTTCGCGATCCCGAAGTCGAGGAGCTTCACGAAGAGCTCCCCTCCCCCCGCGTCGCAGAGGAAGACGTTACTCGGCTTGATGTCGCGGTGCATGATGCCGCGCTCGTGCGCCTTGCCGAGCGCGCGCGCGAGCTGCGCCACGACGGCCACGACCTGCCGCGGCTCGAGCGGACCGCCGGCGCGGAGCTGCTGCTCGAGATCGCGCCCCTCGAGGAGCTCCATCACGATGTACGGCGCCCCGCTCTCGAGCACGCCGTGGTCGAACATCTGCACGACGTGGGGACTCTTCACCTGCGACGCGGCCGCCGCCTCCCGCGAGAAGCGCGCCTGCGCCTCCGGGTTCTGGGCCAGGTCCTCGGCCATGAACTTCACGACGACGTTCGTCTTGAGCGACAGGTGCTCGGCGACCCAGACGCTGCCCATGCCCCCCTCGCCCAGCGGACGGAGGAGCCGCACGTTCGACGTCACCATCATGCCCGCGCTGGGCTCGGACACCGGGCGATCCTCTCGTTACGAAGGAGACCAAGACCGAAGAGCGGACGAAGCTTCGACCGCGCTTTGGGGGAGTATGCGGAGCATGCGCGAGCGGCCGCGTCGCTGCAAGCGGGGTGCGCCCCCCGGGGCCTGAAGCTACGCTAGGGCATGCTTTCTTCAGGTGGTTCGACGTACCGATCCGCCCTGCTGGCGCTCGCGGGCGGGTGTGTGCTGGGGTTGACGGCAGGCCTCGAAGCCTGCGGGTCGGCGGAGTCCAACGGCGCTTTCGGGGGCTCGTCGAGCGGCGGGAGCGGCTCGTCGAGCAGCAGCGGCTCGTCGGGCGGGAGCGACGCGTCCAGCAGCGGCGGGTCCGGGAGCTCCAGCGGCGGCCCGGTCGACGCCGGGGCGGACGCGGGCGGCGTCGCCCCGACCACCGCGATCTTCGTCCAGGCCTCCCCGAGCTTGCCCGACGTGCGCCTCTGCTGGGGGACCGGCGGCTCGATCGCGCCGGTCGTCCCGTTCCCGGGCAACGGCGAGGAGCCCGGGACCAACTACCCGGGCATCCCGCTCGGCGGCGTGGCCTCGATGAGCGACGCGAGCGCGCTCACCGGGCCGCTCACGCTCTATGCGATCGACGCCTGGAACCTGGCCAAGCTCGAGGCGAACCAGACCACCCCCTACACGTGCGACGAGCTCGTCTGCGGCCCGCCGCCCAACACGTCGACCTCGTGCCTCCGGTACAACCTCGACTACTGGCCCCTGCCCGGGACCGTCGCCGGCCTTCAGACCGCGGCGAGCAACGTGGTCGTCCTCGGCGGGTGCCTGCCGGCAGCGCTCGATCCCAACGCGAGCACGACCGCGTGCGGCGCGACGTGGACGGCGCTGTCGGGCAACCTCGGCGCGGAGGTGCTGCAGCTCCAGAACAGCGTCGTGCCGGAGGGTGGGCTCGCGGTGCAGCCGGCGCAGCTCTCGCCGGCGCTCACGGCGTTCCTCGGCGACGGCGGCGCGGCGGTCGTGTCCTTCGGGGCGCAGGGCGCGGCGGATGCGAGCGTCGTCGCGACGCTGCAGGCCGAGGGCGTCATCGCCGCGCCGTCGCTCGTCTCCGTCGGGACCGGCCTCTCGGCGTACGGCCAGCTCGGCTTCGCGGTCGACGTGCCCGGCTTCGACGGCGGCGCGGGGCACCTGTGGATGTCGCTCGCCGAGTCGCAGTCGCTCGTCGATCCGACGCAGGATCCGGCGCTCTTCTTCGGGCAGCCGCGGACGTACCTCCTCGCGGTGATCGGCGACCCGAACGCGACGCACGCGTTCGGGAGCGGCGGCGACGCCGGGTACGACGGCAAGGGGCTGCACGTGCTGGTCGTGCCCGCGCCCGCGCCACCCGCGGCCGTCGACGGCGGGGGCGACTAGCAAGTCTGGTGGGGAACCCGCGGGCGTTGTACTCGTCGGGCCCGGCCCATGAATCGCGCTCCCGTCCTCCCTCGCCTGCGCGCCTGGCGCGCGTGCATCGCCTGCGGCGCCCTCGCTCTCGCCGCCTGTCGCGCGCCGGCGCCGGCCGCGCACGCGCCCATCCCCCCGCCGCCCGTCACGGCCGCCCCCGTCGTCGCCGCGCCCCAGACGCCGCCTTCGCTCGCCAAGGAGGTCTTCCCGCACCACGTGAAGGCGCACTGGCTCGCCGATCGCACGCACTTCTTCTACCGGAACGAGCTCGCCGACGGCGTGCGCGAGTACGTCCTCGTCGACGCGACGACCGGCGACCGCAGCCCCCTCTTCGACGCCGCGCGCCTGGCCGCGGCGATGACCCAGGCCACCGGGAAGCCCTTCCACCACGAGCACCTGAGCCTGCACCACCTCGAGGTCGACGAGAAACGGACGGCGATGTCCTTCTCGGTCGGCGACAAGCGCTGGCGGTGCGATCTGCAGACCTACGCCGTCCAGGCAACCGCCGAGAAGCGCGAGGCCGACCCGCTCCGCCTCGCCGCGGCGCCGACCAAGCGCACGGGGCCGGCCGCCGACGTCACCTTCGAGAACGACTCGCACGGCATCGTCCTCGTCTACTGGATGGACTTCGAGGGCCAGCGCAAGCACTACGCGACGCTGCCGCCGGGCGGGCGTCACACGCAGCCGACGTACACGGGCCACGTCTGGGTGCTCACCGACGACAAGGCGCGCGTGCTCATGGCGTTCGAGACGCCGGAGGACGGCGGCGACTACGTGGTCGACGACGAGGACCTCCCCGTGGGGGATGCTCCTGCCCCGCCGGCACCTCCGCCGCCGAAGCCGGGCGCGGCGCCGGAGGAGAAGACGAAGGGCGTCGCCTCGCCGGACGGTCGGCGCATCGCCTTCGTGAAGGAGCACAACGTCTACCTCCGCGACGTCCGCGGGCGCGGACCGGAGGGGCCGGCGGTCGCCCTCAGCCACGACGGCACCGCCGACGACTCCTACGTCGAGGGCGACGTGGCGTGGTCCCCCGACTCGACGCGCCTCGTCGCCGAGCGCATCAAGAAGGGCGACGACCGCAAGGTGTACCTCGTCGAGTCGTCGCCGCACGACCAGCTCCAGCCGAAGCTCGAGTCCTACGACTACCTGAAGCCCGGCGATCGCATCCCGGTCCCGAAGCCGCACCTCTTCGACGTGACGACGCGCACCGCGATCCCGGTGAGCGACGCGCTCTTCCCGCAGCCGTGGTCGATCTCCGAGTTTCGCTGGTCGAGCGACTCGAAGCACTTCAGCTTTCTCTACAACCAGCGCGGCCACCAGGTGCTCCGCGTCGTGTCGGTCGACGCCCGCACCGGCGAGGCGCGCGTCATCATCGACGAGCGGAGCAAGACCTTCATCGACTACAGCGGCAAGCTGCTCTACCGCCGCTTCGAGGACACCCACGAGATCCTCTGGATGTCGGAGCGCGACGGCTACAACCACCTCTATCTCTACGACTCGGACGCCGGCACGGTGAAGGACCAGATCACCCGCGGCGCGTGGGTGGTGCGCGACGTCGACTACGTCGACGAGAAGCAGCGACAGATCTGGTTTTTCGCCGGAGGGGTTCGCCCGGGGCAGGACCCGTACTACCGGCACCTCTGCCGCGTGAGCTTCGACGGCACCGGCTTCACCGTGCTGACCGAGGGGGACGGCACGCACATGGTCGACTTCTCGCCCGACCGGCGCTTCTTCATCGACACGTGGTCGCGCGTCGACCAGCCCGCGGTCACCGAGCTGCGGCGGGCGAGCGACGGAAAGCTCGTGCGGGAGCTCGAGCGCGCGGACGACCGGGCTCTCCTGGCGTCGGGGTGGACGGTGCCCGAGCGGTTCGTCGCGAAGGGACGCGACGGACAGACGGACATCTACGGCATCATCATCCGGCCATCCCACTTCGACCCGGCGCAGAAATACCCGGTCCTCGAGGACATCTATGCCGGTCCGACCGCCGCCTACGTGCCGAAGGAGTTCGGCCTCGAGCAGGACCAGCACGCGCTCGCCGACCGCGGCTTCATCGTCGTGCAGATCGACGGCATGGGGACGTCGTACCGATCGCGCGCCTTCCACGACGTCGCCTGGAAGAACCTCGCCGACTCCGGCTTCCCCGACCGCATCGCGTGGATGAAAGCCGCCGCCGCGAAGCACCCGGAGATGGACCTCGAACGGGTCGGCATCTACGGCGGCTCGGCGGGGGGGCAGAGCGCCATGCGGGCGCTCCTCGATCACGGCGACTTCTACAAAGCGGCGGTCGCCGACTCCGGCTGCCACGACAACCGGATGGACAAGATCTGGTGGAACGAGCAGTGGATGGGGTGGCCGGTCGACGAGAGCTACGTCAAGAGCTCCAACGTCGCCGACGCGCACAAGCTGACGGGGAAGCTCATGCTCGTCGTGGGCGAGCTCGATCACAACGTGGATCCGTCGTCGACGATGCAGGTCGTCGACGCGCTCATCAAGGCGGACAAGGACTTCGAGCTCCTCTACGTCCCGGGCGGCGGCCACGGCGTCGGCGACAGCCCCCACGGCAAGCGCCGGCGCGCGGACTTCTTCGTGCGGAACCTCATCGATCGCAAGCCCTGACGCGGCTCTGCTGTTGCCGCGCACGCAGGATGAGGGCTTCGGGCCACGTTTCGATCCGGCTCTTTGAGGGACGGGGCGGCAGTTCGCCGTGGTTGCCCATCACAGACGTGGACTGGGCCATGTCGCCGGGACTGTCGTAGGGGGCGACGCCGGAGGCGAGCATCGGCACGGAGCCGGCCTGACAAAAGGTGACGAGAGGGCCCGCCGTGGAAAGCCGCCCTCTCGTCGTGCTCCGGACCGATGTCCGCGGGGAGCTCTTCGCAAGTCGTTCAT
>JBEKGQ010000560.1:0-6379 GCA_050012715.1 Polyangiaceae bacterium | reverse complement strand
GATCCCGAGGCCCTCGCGGCCGCGACCCCGGTCGATCCGGAGACGCGCGCCGCGGGCGCGGCCGACCGCGACCGCGTGCGGCGGGCCCTCGCCGGCCTCCCGGACGTCCAGCGCTCGACGCTGGAGGTCGCCTTCTACGAGGGGCTGACCTACGCCGAGATCGCCGAGCGGGAAGGCGTCCCGCTCGGGACCATCAAGTCGCGCGCGGCGCGAGGGCTCGCCGCCCTCCGCGAGGCGCTGGGAGACGAAGGATGACCGCGCACGACGAAGGAACGCTGGCCCGGGCGAACAGGGAGCGGCCGTCCCTCTACTTCTACGCGACGACGCCGGAGAAGCCGCGGGTCGCGGTCGGCCTCCTCCATGGCTACGCCGAGCACGGCAAGCGCTACGCGCACGTGGCCGACGCGTGGGCGGAGCGCGGCATCGCGACGGTGGCCATCGACATGCGCGGCCACGGGAAGGCCGAGGGCCGGCGCGGTCACTGCGATCGCTTCGACGAGTTCCTCGACGACGGCGCGGAGCTGACGCGCCTCGTGCGCGAGCGCCACCCCGACGTGCCGGCCGTCCTCTTCGGCCACAGCTTCGGCGGGCTCGTGGCGGCGTCGGTCGCCATCGCGCGGCCGTCGCCGTGGCGCGCGCTCGCGCTCAGCGGGCCCTTCTTCGGCGTCGCGAACAAGGTGCCGCTCGTCAAGCGGCTGGCGGGCCGCGTCGCCACGCGCGTCGCGCCGACGCTCGCGATCCCGACGGGCCTCAGCGGGAAGGACGTGACGCACGACTTGGCCCGGGGGCGCGCCTACGACGAGGACCCGCTGGTCTTCAAGACGGCCACCGCGCGCTGGTTCACCGAGACGGAGGCGGCGCAGGACCGGGCCATCGCGCGCGCGGCGTCGCTGACGATGCCGCTCCTGCTGGTCATCGGCCTCGCCGACCACGTCGTGAGCGTCCCGCGGGCGCGCGCGTTCTTCGACGCGGCCGGGAGCACGGACAAGACGTGGGACGGCCGCGAGGGGCTCTTTCACGAGGTGCTCAACGAGGTCGACTGGCGGCCCATCGCCGACCGCTTCGCGGAGTGGATCCTCGCGCACGCGTGACGGCCGACGCGTGACGTCGCGCGGCCCCCGATGGGCCGCCGAAACAAGCGCCCTGGAAGGTTCCAGCCCGGCTGCCGTGGGACGGAAACGTCCCGTCCGGGGCGTTGCCACTCCGCGATGCCCGAGGGAGAGCTGGACCGATGAACTTCCTGAAGCTGTTCGTGGTCGTCGGCGGAGTGGGCGCGGTCGTGGCCGCGAGCATGCTCAACCTCGTGGCCTGCAGCAGCAGCTCGAACGGCTCGGTCTCGTACGACGCCGGCGGCTCGAAGGAGTCCGGGGGCGGCAGCAGCACCAGCAGCGGGAGCAGCTCGGGCTCCAGCTCGGGCGGCAGCACGTCCTCCAGCGGCGGCGGCGAGGACGGCGGCGCCTCGTCCTCCTCCGGCAGCGACAGCGGGAGCTGCGAGGACCCCCCGAAGGTGTACTCGGAGACGACGCCTGGCGTGTACTGCCCCTTCAGCGCCGCCGATGGCGGCAAGAACGTGTACTGCGCGGCGGGCCAGCAATGCTGCGAGACGCCGGAGTCCGCCAACTCGCCCTCGACGTGCGTCGCCGGCGGGGCCACGTGCCCGGTCACCGGATCGGTCGTCTGGGAGTGCGCGGGGGCCGTCGACTGCACCGCGGCCGGCTCGGCCGGACCGATCTGCTGCGGCGGTGGAAGCCCGACGACGGAGACCTCCTGCGGTATGACCTGGCCCGAGTGGACCGGCTTCACCGGGACGAAGTGCGCGACCTCGTGCCCCGCTCCCGGGTTCGTCGTGTGCGCCCAGGCCGCCGATTGCACGGGCGACGCCGGCACCAGCTGCACCGCGACCGAGGCCGAGGGCAACGATTTCGGCTACTGCACTCCCTGAGTCGTGAGAAAGAGCCTCGGCCTGCTGCTCGCGGTGCTCGTGGCCGTCGGCTGTTCGAAGACGAGCGCGGCCCCGTCCGGGGGCTCCGAGCCGTCGGCGGATGCGCCCGGTCTCGGCGAGGTCATGGTCCTCGTCGGGCGGCGCTTCGAGACGGCCGGGAAGGCCGCGGCGGCCAATCGCTTCGAGCTGGCCGAGTTCGAGGTGGGCGAGCTCGAGGAGCTCTTCGAGGACGACGTCCCGCGGGCGAAGCTCCCGAAGGAGGGCCCCACCGCGCAGATCCCGTCGCTGGCCAAGGCGTTCCTGGCGACGGCGCCGCCCGAGCTCAGCAAGGCCGCCGCGTCGCGGGACCAGGCCGCCTTCGCGACGGCTTTCCGGAATGCCGCGGCCCTGTGCAACGCGTGCCACCAGTCGGCGGAGAAGGGGTTCATCCAGGTCCCCTCCGTGCCCGGTCAGTCGGTCCCGGTGATGGACCCGCTCCCGGCGTCGTCCACGAGGTGATTGTGTCCATCCGTCTTCGCTCTTCTCTGGTCGTGCTGACGACGGCGCTCCTCGTCGCGGCGTGCGGCGGAAAGTCCAATGACCAGGGGTCGGGCGGCACGGGCGGCGACGACGCCGGAGTCGCCCCCGACGAGGGCGCGACGGGCGACGGCGGCGCCGGTCAGGATGCATCGGGCGAAGGCGGCTCGGGCGAGAGCGAAGCGAGCGCGCTCGACGGGCCGCCGACCTACACGCCGGCCTGCACGCCCCTCAGCGCGCAGACGGGGACGGCGATCAACACGAAGCACGGCCGGCTCGACGGGTACCTCTCGTTCGTGGTGCCCAAGGACGGTACGCCGTCGTGCAACGGCGACGACAGCCACGTGCACCTCCAGATCCGCATGAATGGCCTCATCTACGACGTCGCGGTCGACATCGGGACGTTCACGGGGGACTCGAACCTCTACGAGGCGGACATGGCGATGCCCGAGGGGGCCTGGTCCGAAGGCTGGCACGACTACGGCCTCAGCTACCCGATGCTCGGCATTCACTCCACGCAGTTCACGCCGGAGGATCCGACGACGCTGGCGCAGAAGATCCAGACCGAGCTCGCGGGGGTGAACCACGTCTCGATCTTCGGCGACGCGTACACGACCGGCAACGGGTGCCACGACGTGCACTACGAGAACGGGACGGCCGACGGTGCGCTCGTCATCGACCCCCTGTCGCCGACGGCGCACATTCTCTTCTTCCGGTTCTCGACGCAGACGTTCTGATCATGGCGCCCCCTGCGCGATGTCATGAGCGTGGAGGCCCAAGCGGCACGGGCCATCGTCGACTCTCGGGCCGCAGGGCCCATGACGCGACGAGGAAGCCGATGAGGACCGTGGGCGCGAGGACGTGAAACGCGCTCCCCGCGTTGGCGGCATTGGCAACGGCGGCGCCCGAGAGGTCGATGAAGATGCCGGCGTAGGCCCACTCTTTCACCAGGCGCATGCCGGGCGCGAGCAGCGTCAGCGAGCCGAGCACCTTCCAGACGCCGAGCAGGACCATGAAGTGCACCGGGTAGCCGAGGGCCGCAAACCCCTGGACGTTCTGCGGCAAGCGCAGGACTTGGCAGACCCCGCCCGAGCCGATGAAGAACGCGATGACGATGGTGCAGACCCAGTACGCAATGGACTTCGGTTTCATCTTCATCTGTCTGCTCCTTGGAACGACGAACGCCTTCGGGGACCGTGCCTGTCACGATGGTGACCCCCCTGGCCCGTCATTCCCATGACGGACGACAGGAGCGAAACGTGACGGACCCATCCCTCCACGCACGGCGTCTCGGTTCGGCTCGCGCCGCGCATGGCCTCGTCGCGGCGCCTGGCACCGAAGACGCTCGCCAGCGCGCGCCGAGTCGTGCGAAGGATCCCTCGTGGCCCGGGTGCTGCTCATCGAGGACAGCCAGCGCGTGGCCGAGACGGTCGGCGCGGGGCTGCGCGCCCGCGGGCACACGGTGGTCGTCGCCGGCGGCGTCCGCGCGGCCGACGAGGCCCTCGGGGCGAGCGCCTTCGACATCGCGGTGGTCGACGTGGGGCTGCCCGACGGCAACGGCCTCGACTGGTGCCGCGCGATCCGCGAGGGCGACAACCAGCTCCCCATCCTCGTCCTCACGGCACGGAACGACATCGCCGACCGGGTCGCCGGGCTCGACGCGGGCGCGGACGACTACCTCGGAAAGCCGTTCTCCGTCGACGAGCTCCTGGCGCGCGTGCGCGCGCTCTGCCGGCGGGGGCCCCGGTGGACCGACTCGGTGCGCCGCTTCGGCAACCTGACGGTCGACGCGGACCGGCGCGCCGTCACCGTCGACGGCGCGCGCCTCGCGCTGACGCCGCGCGAGTTCGCCATCGTCGCGGTCGTGTCGTCGCGCGACGGCCGCGTCGTGCCGCGCGACGAGCTGCTCGAGGCCGTCTGGGGCCACGACGGCGAGCGGGCCGCGGCGAGCCTCGAGGTGCTGCTGGTGCGCATCCGCCGGAAGCTCGCGGAGCACGGGGTGCGCGACGCCATCCGGACGGTGAGGCAGGTCGGGTACGAATGGTCGCTCGAACGCTCGAAGCCCGTCTGAGCGCGCGCGTCCTCGCGCTCGCCGTCGCGGTGCTGGCGCTGGTCGGCGCCGCCGGCGCCGTCGTCACCGAGCGAACGCTCGACGGCGCGGACGAGGCGCGGGCCCGCCAAGAAGCGGCGGGGGTGCGGGACGCCCTCGCGGTGGAGCTCTCCGAGGGAGACCCGATCGACCAGGCGGCGAGCGAGGTCGTGGCGTCCGCCCGCGCCCAGGGGGTCCGCATGGCGCTGTGGTTCACCGACGGCTCCGGGTCCTCGGCGGGCGCGACGGACCTCCCCCGGTTGTCGCCGGGGACGTGCGCGACCATCGAGGACGCGACCGGCGATCCGTGGCGCGCCTGCTGCGTCGCCGACGCGCGCGCGTCGTTCGTCGTGGCGGTCCCCATCGCGGAGCACCGCGTGGTCGTCCGCGCGGTGTGGCGCGCGACGGTGGCGCTCGTCGTCGCCGCGGGGCTGCTGCTCTGGTGGGCCATCCGCCGCGCGCTCCGCGCCCCGCTCGCGGAGGAGCTGACGTCGCTGGTGGGCTGGACGACGCGGCTCCGACGGGCCGACGGGGCGTACGACGAGGAGCCGCCCCCCGGCGCGCGGACGACGGAGATCGCCCACCTGTCGAAGGCGTTCGGCGCGCTCGTCGGGGACCTGCTCGAGGCGCTCGCGCGCGAGCGCGCCAACAGCGCGCACATCGCCCACGAGCTGCGGACCCCGCTGACCGCGATCGTCGCCGAGCTCGACGCGCTCGCGTCGCAGGAGGCGACGGCGCGCGCCGCCGCGATGCGCATCCGGGCCGATGCGTCGCGCCTCGCCGACGTCATCGACGCCATCCTCGTCCTGTCCGCGGGCACCGGCTCGTCGGCGCGGGGCGAGGTCGTCAACGTCGCCGACCTCGCGCGCGAGGTGGCGCCCGGCGGGGTGACGATCGAGGCGCCCGACGAGGCGCTCGCGATCGCCGACGAGCGGCTCGTGCGCCTCGCGGTGCGCAACCTGCTCGACAACGCCGGCAAGTACGGCGGCGGCGCGCGTGTCCTGCGGGTCTCCCGCGAGGGAGACGCGGCGAAGATCGCGGTCATCGACGGAGGCGCCGGGCTCGACGCCGCCGAGCGCGATCGCATGTTCGACCGGTACTGGCGCCGGTCGGCCAGCGGCGAGGGGCGAGGGCTCGGCCTCGCGCTCGTCCGGGCGGTGGCGGAGCGTCACGGGGGAGCCGCCCGGGCGGTGCCGGGCCCCGGCGGCGCGGGGCTCGAGGTGTCGCTCACGCTGGGGCACGTCGTGGGCTGGCACGACCTGGGGGAGACCTAGGGCTTGCGTCGGCGTCGCTTCGGCCGCAGCGCCTCGGTCACCGCTTCGAGCAGCCGCTCGATGACGACCGGCTTCCGCAGGACGACGCTGACCGGCCACGGCGCGAAGTAGGTCGCGTCGACGTCCATGCCGGTGACCACGATGACCGGGACGTTCGGCACCCGCCGGCCGGCGCGGATGCGCCGCAGGACCTCGCGCCCGGAGAGGTGCCGGAGGATGACGTCGAGGATCACGAGCCGCGGCGCCTCGAGCGAGGACTCGATGGCCTCGAGGGCGTCGCTGCCGTCGCGGAAGCTCTGCACGCCGTGGCCGGCGGTCCTCAGCGCTTCGGTCAGCGCATCGCAGACCTCGGGGTCGTCGTCCACCAGGCAGATCCAGGTCAAGAGAACCCGACCGTAGAGGGCGTTGCCTAACGCGGGCCTAACGACGCCGGCGCGCGGTGCGCGAGGCCGATGGCGATGGCGATGCCGATGGCGATGCCGACCCCGACTCCGATTCCGACTCCGATGCCGACCCCGACTCCGATTCCGACTCCGACGCCGACTCCGATTCCGATTC
>JBEKGQ010000559.1:0-5099 GCA_050012715.1 Polyangiaceae bacterium | reverse complement strand
CTCGTCTTCCTCCGCGCCGGGGACGCCCAGCCTTCGCGCCAGCTCGGTCAGCCGGTCGAGCGACGACGCATCGCAGAGGGCGCCGAGCGCGCTCGCCGCCGCCGCTCGCACCTCGGCGTCCTCGTCGAGGTCGTCGAGCCGCTCGCGCACGACGCCGTGAAGCGCCGCGGTGTGCCGCAGCGCGACCGCCACGATCGCGGCGGCTCGAACCCGCCCCGACGCGTCCTTCATCGCGCCGCGCAGGGCGTCGTCCACCTCACCCGAAGGAGGCGCCTTCGAGAGCACGCCGACCGCCTGCGCCTTCACGAACGACCAGCCGTCGGTCGCGAGAACGGCCCGCGCCGCGTCCACGCTTCCGGGGGGTGGTGACGCCGCGAGCGCCTGCAGCGCCGCCTCGCGCACCCGCGGCTCCGGGTCGCGCGCCGCGGTGAGCAGCGTCGACTGCACCTCCGGCACCCCCGCCGCGAGCTCCGCGGCGCGCGCGCGCACCGGCCAGTCCGCGTCGCGCGCGATCGCCTCCACGAGCCGCCCCGCGGCCTCGTGGTCCCCCGCGTGGGCCAGCGCTCCGAGGGGGCCGAGCGCCAGGTACCGCACCCGCATCGGCCGCGCTCCCGAGAACAGCTCCGCCAGCACGCGATCGCTCTCGGCCGGCGCCTCGACCACGCGAGCGCCCGCCGCGCGCATCATCTCGAGCCGCCCGACCGGGCTGCGTTGCCCGTCCGCCAGCAGCGCGCCGAGACGTCCCACGGGGGCCGCCTTCAGGGCCTCGGCGAACGACTCGCGCAGAATCTCCCTCGTCTCGCGCTCCGCGTCGCCGGTCGCCGCGAGGGCGTCCGCGATCGGCTCGAGCGCGTCCGCCCCGGCCAGGACGGCGAGGGTCGGCGCGATGCACGCCCGCGAGGACGCGTCGCCTCGCATCGTCGACGCGAGCACCGCGACCGACCCCTTGCATCGCTCGAGCTTCTCGCGCGCCTTCCGCGGCGCCTCCCCTCCTCTCTCGCACAGCCCGCGCGCCAGCAGCGGCGCGGCCTCGACGCACCCTTCATGGCTCGCGGCCACGTCGATGGCGAGCGCGCGCCCGCGCGCGTCGAGGCCGTCGTACGCGCTTCGCGCCGCGTCGAGCGCCCTCGCCCCGGCCCGCTCGAGCACCTGCGCCGCCGCGATCCCGCGCTCGCCGCCCAGCTTCTGCGCGACGTGCTCCAGCGTCGCGCCGGGCGCGTCGAACTCGCTGTAAGCCACGAGCTCCGCGACCGTCACGTCGGGGTGCGGCAGACCGCGGGTGTACGCGTCGTTCAGCACGAGCGCCACGCACGACGCCTCGATGGGGTGCGGGAACGCGATCTCGTACGCCTCGCCGGGCTTCAGCCACGCATCGCCCGGAAGCGTGACGTCGAACGTCTCCGTCCCCGTCACGAGGTAGAACGTCCTCGGCGCCGCCCCCTCCCGGCCGGGAGCCTTGTCCGGCGCGGTCGGCGTCACGACGACCTGCATCCGCGCGATCGGCACGTCCTTCGGCGCCGCCATCACGACGAACTCGCCCTGGCCCATCCCGGGCCGCCGCTCCGTCCAGGCCGTGCTCGGGTCGCCGTCGGTCAGCTCGAGCCCCCGGGAGCCGGGCACGCTGGAGCCTCGTGCGACGAGCAGCTTGGCCAGCGACGGCGCGGCGCCGGGTCCCACGTCGGTGGCCACGACGCGCTGCGCGCTCGCCTGCTGCTCCGGCGAGAGGCGCTGCGCCGTCGCCGACCGCAGCTCGAGCGACGACGGGTAGAGCGCCTGCGTCTCCAGGAGCGTCGAGCTCTGCCCGCAGATGCGCAGGTCCTCCCGGATGTCGCCCACGAGGACGAAGCTCGCGTCCGCGCCCGCGACGACGCGCACCTCGCGCCCGGTCCTCTCGCCGGGATCGCCCGCGACGAACCCGGTGAGGCCGGCGAAGAGCGGCGTCGAGCGCCCGGCCGCGAGGAGCGCCTCCCAGGCGACCCCCTCCGTGTCCTTCGCGGGGACGACCACGTGCACGACCTGCTTGCCGAGCCCGATGGCGACCGCCTCCACCGTGACGTCCTTCTCGGAGGGGAGCTGCGCGTGCTCGAGGTCGATGTGGAGCCGCATCCCACCGGCGGCGACGCTGCCGTCCGCGAGGCTCACCGTCACGTCGAGCGGCGCGAGACCGCCCCCGGCCGGGACGACGAGGTGCGTGTCGGCACGCGCCGCGGTCGTTGCGAGGAGCGAGGCCAACGCGAGCACGAGCGGCAGCGTGCGGAGCATCCGCCACGTATGCCTCATCGCGCGGAGCTTCGCGAGGGCCTCGCTCCCGACTCGGCTGGCGCCCGTTTCTTGCCCCGTTCGCCGGAGCCATGCCACACCCTACGCAATGCGTCGCACCGTGCTCCTCGCAGTCGCGGGCGCTTCTCTGCTCGTCACGGCCGTCCTCGTCGCGCGTCATCCGTGGCGCGCAGCCTCCGAAGCACCGGCGGCCCCGCCGGAGGTGTCGGTGCCGTCGCTGTCCCACGCCGAGGTGGCACCGCACGAGGACGAGCCGACCGGCCCCGAGCCGAGCCCGGTGGCCGGGCTCGATCTGCTCCACGTGAACGCGGCGGAGGGTACGGCCAACGCTCCCGCCGCCGGCGGGGTGGCCCAGCTCACGCTCGACGCGGAGCTCCAGCGCACCGCCGTCGGGCTCATGAACGCGCACCACCTCCCCGAGGGCGCGATCGTCCTGATGGATGTCGCGACGGGCCGGCTCCTCGTCTACGCGAACCACGTCGAGAAGGGACCGCCGCGCGATCTCTGCGCGGAGGCGACGGCTCCGTCGGCGAGCGTGTTCAAGATCGTCACCGCCGCGGCGCTGGTCGAGGACGCGCACCTCGGGCCGGACACGAAGCAGTGCTACTCGGGCGGCGAGCAGCGCATCAGCGCGGCCGACCTCGTCGACGACCCGCAGCGGGACCGATGGTGCACGACGCTCGCCGGCGCCATGGGACGCAGCATCAACACCGTCTTCGCGCGCCTCGCCCGGCAGCACCTCGCGCCCCAGCAGCTCGAGGCGATGGCCCGGCGCTTCGGCTACGGCCAGCCCTTCGCGTTCGACGTGCCGGTGCAGCCGAGCGCCCTGCACGTCCCGAGCGACCCGCTGGAGTTCGCGCGCACGTCCGCGGGCTTCTGGAACACGACGCTCTCGCCGCTCGAGGCGGCGGAGCTCAGCGCCATCGTGGCGCGAGAGGGGGAAGCGGTGCGACCGAGCGTGGTCGACAAGGTCGTCATCGGCGACGCCGTCGCGTGGGCGGCGCCGGACGGGGCCGCGACCCATCGCGTCGTCGCCCGCGACACGGCGGCGCAGCTCGCCACGATGATGGAGCACACGGTGAGCGAGGGAACGAGCTGGCGCGCGTTTCACGACGGCAAGGGAGGCGCGTTCCTCCCGGGGGTGCCGGTCGCCGGCAAGACGGGCACGCTGACCGACGCCGAGACGAAGCGGTACTACACCTGGTTCACCGGCTACGCGCCGAGCCACCCGCAGCCCGGCGTACGCCAGGTGGCGGTGGCGGTGCTCGTCGTCAACGGACCGACGTGGCAGGTGAAGGCGAACGTGATCGCGCGCGACGTCCTGCGGGCGTACTTCGCGGAGCACGAGGCGACGGGGGTCAGCCGCCCGAGCCTCAACGCGATCGCGCGCCATCACAAGCGCTGAGCTATGGTCGGCAGCGAGGAGCTGCCCATGAAGGACGTCGCCGTCGTCTCGTACTGTCGAACCGGCATCGCGAAGGCCCAGCGCGGGGCGCTCAACCAGACCCACGGCATCCCCATGACGGCGCACGTCATGCGCGAGGCGGTGAAGCGCGCCGGGATCGACGCCGCCGAGATCGAGGACGTCGTCATCGGCTGCGGTCTGCCCGAGGGCGCCACCGGGCACAACGTGGCCCGCAACGCGGCGCTCGACGCCGGCTTCGGCGACGCGGTCCCGGGCATGACGATCAACCGGTACTGCGGCTCGGGGCTCAGCGCGGCGTCGATCGTCGCCAACCGCATCGCCGCCGGAGAAGCGAGCGTCGCCATCGCCGGCGGCGTCGAGAGCATCAGCCTCGTCCAGTATAACCTGAACTTGAACGGCTTCTTCTACGCGCCGCTCCAGCAGCGGATGCCGGCGGTGTGGTGGACGATGAACCAGACCGCGGACTTCGTCTCCAAGAAGTACGGCATCACGCGCGAGGCGCAGGACGCGTACGTGGTCCGGAGCCAGCAGCGCGTCGCCGCCGCGAAGGCCGCCGGCGTGTACGCGGAGGAGATCGTGCCCTTCACGACGACGATGAAGGTCACCGACAAGGCGACGAAGGCGACCCACGAGCAGGAGGTCACCCTCGATCACGACGAGGGGCCGCGGCCGGACACGACGCTCGAGGGCCTGGCCGCGCTCAAGCCAGTCTACCCGGGAGGGACGACGACGGCCGGGAACGCCTCGCAGCTCTCCGACGGCGCGGGCGCGGTCGTGATGATGGACGCGGACGTGGCCTCGAAGCGCGGGCTGAAGATCCTCGGTCTCTTCCGCGGGATGCAGCTCGCCGCGGTGGCGCCGGAGGAGATGAGCATCGCGATCGCGCCGGCGATCCGCAAGCTGATGAAGCACCACGCGCTCGCGATGAGCGACGTGGATCTGTGGGAGCTCCACGAGGCGTACGCGGTCACCACGCTCTACAACCAGGCGCAGCTGGAGACGCCGTGGGAGACGACGAACGTCAACGGAGGGGCGGTCGCGCTCGGGCACCCCTACGGCATGTCCGGGATCCGCTATCTCGGCTCGACGCTGCTGGAGCTCGGGCGCCGCAAGCAGCGTCGCGCCGTCGTCGGCGTCTGCACCGCCGGCGGCATGGCGACCGCCGCGTACCTCGAGCGACCCTGAGGCCTCAGAGGTTCGTGCCGACGTTCCCGATGGAGATGCTCGGCCCGAACACGAAGCCGAAGGGCGACCCGGGCTGACCGGCGACCGCGCGGGAGACCTCGTACTCGAACCACGCGTGCAGGTTGATGCTCGTCTCGGTCGCGAGCGACCGGTTCGCGATGGGAACGCTGAGCGCCATGCCGGTGACGCACGAGACGGCGGTCAGCGA
>JBEKGQ010000558.1:0-5104 GCA_050012715.1 Polyangiaceae bacterium | reverse complement strand
CCCGCGGGTGACCCGTCCGTGTACCAGCACCACCGCAACGGCACGCGCGACGGCGTCTACATCGACCCCGTGTTCACGCAGACCGGGGCCGCGACGACCGCCGTCACTACGTTCATGGGGACGGTCAGCGGCGACGTCTACGCGCAGCCCCTGTACGTCGAGAACGGGCCGGGCGCGGTGGAGGTGTTCATCGTCGCGACGGAGAGCAACCACGTCACGGCCATCAACGCGACGACGGGCGCGGTGGTCTGGGACACCGGCCCGAGCGTCATCGGCCAGTACGCCACCAAGAACCCGCCCGGCGGCAAGGTCGACTCGGCCAACATCGGCATCACCGGCACGCCGTACATCGACATCACCTCGCGAACGATCTTCTTCGACGCGATGGTGACCCCGGACAACAACGCGACGTACCACCATACCGTCTTTGCCATCAGCCTCGACACGGGGGCGGTCGTCACCGGCTGGCCGGTCGACGTCAGCGCCACGGTGTCGACCTTCGACTCGGGCACGCAGAACCAGCGCGGCGCGCTCCAGTTCCTCAACGGCGTCCTCTACGTCCCCTACGGCGGGTACAACGGCGACGGCGGCACCTACTACGGCTCGGTGATCGGCTTCCCGGTCGCCACGCCGAAGACGCCCACGTGGTGGCACACGAAGGCGGACAAGGGGGGCGTCTGGGGACCGGGCGCGCTGCCCACCGACGGCACGTACCTCTTCCCGGTGACCGGCAATACCTCCGGCGCCAACAACGTGTGGGGCGGCGGCGAAGCGGTCATCCGCCTGACCGCGGGCCCGGCCTTCTCGGGCAACGCCGCCGACTACTTCGCGCCCACGAACTGGCAGGACCTCGACAACGGCGACACCGACCTCGGGGGCGCCAGCGAGGTGATCTTCGACATGCCGGGCGCGCAGTATCCGCACCTCGTCGCCGCCGGCGGCAAGGACGCGAACCTCTACCTCCTGAACCGCGACAACCTGGGCGGCATCGGCGGGCAGCTGCTCCTGCAGGGAATCGCGACCAACCAGGTCAAGGGTGCGCCCGCGGTGTACACGACGGCGAAGGGCACCTACGTCGCGTTCCACATCGAGGGCGGCACCGGCACGAGCTGTCCCACGGGCCAGGGCGGCAACCTCGTCGTCGTGCAGATCACGCAGAGCCCGATCGCGGCGAAGACCGTGTGGTGCTCGACGCAGAACGGCCTCGGCTCGCCGATGGTGACGACGACGGACGGCACGTCGAACCCCATCGTGTGGAACGCCAGCGACGCGCTCTACGGGTGGAACGGGGACACGGGCGCGGTCATCGTCGACGGGACGAAGACCAAGATGGCCTCGGCGGTCCAGGGATGGAACACCCCCATCAACGCCAAGGGCCGCATGGCGGTGGGCGTCTCCGGCGTGCTCTACGTCTTCCAGCCGTAGGCGAGGCGACCTCACCCGCACGCGCGGGGGGGGTCCGTGTCTTTACGAGGCCACGGGCGCGCGGTACGACCGCCGCATGCCGCTGAACCACTACGTCACCCTCGGCCACTCCGGCCTCCGGGTCAGCCCGCTGTGCCTCGGCGCGATGACCTTCGGCAAGGAGTGGGGCTGGGGCTCCGAGCCCGCCGAGGCGAAGCGCGTGATCGATCGCTACCTCGAGCAGGGCGGCAACTTCATCGACACCGCGAACGGGTACACGAAGGGGCACTCCGAGGCGATCATCGGCGAGCACCTCGCGCACGACCGGAAGAAGCGCGACCGGGTCGTCCTCGCGACGAAGTTCACGACGAACCTGTTCCTCGGCGACCCGAACGGCGGGGGCGCGAACCGCAAGGCGGTCATCGCCCAGTGCGAGGAGTCGCTGCGCCGCCTTCGCACCGACTACATCGATCTCTACTGGCTGCACGCCTGGGACCGGACGACGCCGATCGAGGAGACGATGCGCGCGCTCGATACGCTCGTGCAGCAAGGCAAGGTCCGCTACGTGGGGTTCAGCGACACGCCGGCGTGGAAGTGCGCGCAGGCGCAGACGATGGCATCGCTGCGCGGCTTCGCTCCGCTCATCGCGCTGCAGATCGAGTACTCGCTGCTGCAGCGGACGGTCGAGGGCGAGCTCGTCCCGATGGCGCAGGAGCTGGGGCTGGGGATCACGCCGTGGGGCCCGCTCCGGGGCGGGGCGCTCAGCGGCAAGTACAAGCGCGCCGACAAGGGCAAGCACGAGGCGGGGCGGGGCGCGCGGGTCACGAGCTACCTCGACGACCGCACGTTCGATCTGCTGGACCTCATGGAGCGGATCGCGACCGAGCTGGGGACGACGGTGCCGCGCGTCGCGCTGGCGTGGGTGCAAGGTCGCCCGGGCGTCGCGTCGACGATCATCGGGGCGCGCACGATCGAGCAGCTCGACGACAACCTGGGCGCGCTCGAGGTGAGGCTCACCGCCGGCCAGGTGCAGTCGCTCGACAAGGCGACGACGCCGGCCCTGCCGTTCCCGACGGACATGCTTGGAGCGGTGCCGATGTTCGCGTACGGGGGGACGACGATCAACGGGCAGGCGTCGCAGCCGTGGTCGCAGGCGCCGCAGAGTGACGGGGAGCGGTTCTGAAGGGTCGGGGTCGGGGTCGAGGGTCGAAGTCGGGGTCGGGGTCGGGGTCGGCGGTCCCCGAGCGGAGCCGCGTGACGGCTCGAGGCACTAGGATCGCCGTTGGGACCAACGACAAGGGCCGTCCGCAGCGACCACGGGGTCGTTTCAGGCGGCAACGGGAAGGTCAGGGAATCTCGATCCGAGCTATCGCCCCGAGGGCCCGGTGCCGTCGGGCAACCGGGCGCTGGCTGGTGCGGCCCTCGCACCAAGTGGACGTGGTCGAGCATGCCGCCGGGGACGACGGCCCACGCGAGCCGTAGCCTGGGGGCTTCCGAAGGGCGCTCACAAGCCCTCGGTTGAGCCCCTCGCCATGCCCATCCTCGCCCCGTTCATCTCACCGACCGGCTGTACCTCAAGCAAGCCGATCCGCGCGCGAGACCAGCCAGTCGCTCCCGTTCGCCCGGGCAGGAGGCAACCGTGAGCGACGACCCGCTCTCCTTGACACTCGACACGGCGCCCCGAGGCCTGACGGCCGGTCCCGCGGTGGAAGGAACGCTGGAACGGCCGCTCCCGATGTCCCCTCGTGCCGACGCGCACGGCTGCGGATGCCAAGCCTCAGCTGACTGCAAGTGCGGGCCCAGCGTGGACTCACGTGAGGCCGCGCTCGCCCAACTCGCCCGGCGGGCTTCGGCGGATCCGCAGTTCCGACGATCCTTTGCGGCGGCACCTCGACCAACCATCGAGCGGATGCCGGACCTCTCCACGGAGGCGCGCAGCGCCCTCCGCGGGCTAGACCGCGAGACGCTCGTGAACCGCGTCACGCTTGTGCAGCCTGGGACGGGCTCACGCGCAAGTTACGCCTCCTCTCACGCATCTCCCCGAGGGCACCACGCAGCGGGCATGGCGAAGCTCAATGCGCGAGCGGTCGCGGATAAGCATCTGTTGGCTGCGCTGCGTGCGAACTGGCCGTCGACCATCAGGAATCTCTCCTGGCTCTCGGGGGAGGAGAAGCTGTCCCTCTCGAAGCTGCCGAACCTGGCGTGGCAGCTCGGCCTCGCCAACGACCGTCCCCTCAATCCCCTGGGCATCGTCATACCCGGCAGCGGAGTCAACAACACCGGAGTCGCCGCGCCCGGTTCGCCTCCCGACATATACACGCCCCCCCCGCCCGGACCGACGTACGCGGCCGACTTCGAGTCTCTGGGCCACGCCCTTGCCTTGAGCCTCGAGCAAGCCGGCGTCCACGGGTTTTCTCTCGTCGTTCGCCAGAACGGGCAACGTGTTAGGGAGTGGAACTACGGGCAAGCGCAGGGTCCTCATGGCGGCCTGGGTCTGCAACCCATAAACGATTCCTCCGTGGACAGCCCCGGCGTGCCGTGGTCGTCGGACACCCGGATGGTTATCGGTAGCGTAAGGGCCCAGGAACGACCGAGTCGATCGAATCTGCGTCGATGGGGCTCGCAGGGGATCGACAGGATCACGCCGGCATGATCTACAGTCGCTGTGGGCGCGGGCGCGGAGAAGGTGGTTCGCCAGAAGTGGCGCCTGTTGAAGGCGACGATGGACGAGCGCGCACGTCGACTGTGGGCCGGCACGGAAGCGGGCGCAATCGGCTGGGGAGGCGTGGCCGCGGTGGCGCGGGCGACGGGCATGGCGATCAGCACGGTGCGCAAGGGGCGGGACGAGGCGCGCGCCGGAGCAACGCCGGAGGACGTCGTCAAGGTTCGACGCAGCGCGGGCAAACGACCGTACGAGGTCGCGCACCCGGAGGTCTGGCCCGCGCTGGAGAAGCTCGTCGACCCGATCACGCGCGGCGACCCGGAGTCCCCGCTGCGCTGGACGTGCAAGAGCACGCACGCGTTGTCCGCGGAGCTGTTCGTGCGGCATGGCATGCGGCTCAGCCACAAGACGGTGGCCAAGTTGCTGCGCGACCACGGCTACAGCTTGCAGGCGCCAAACAAGTCCGTCGAAGGTGCCCAGCATCCTGACCGCAACGCACAGTTCGAGCACATCAACGCGAAGGCGCAGGACTGCATCGAGCGAGGCATCCCGGTCATCTCCGTCGACACCAAGAAGAAGGAGCTGGTCGGCAACTTCAAGAACGGCGGACGCGATTGGCAACCCGCGGGCGAGCCCGACCTGGTGGACGTCCACGACTTTCCGTCCGATGCGGTCGGCAAGGCGATCCCGTACGGCGTCTACGACATCGCGGCCAACGACGGCTTCGTCAGTGTCGGCGTCGATCACGACACGCCGGTGTTCGCCGTGACCTCGATCGAGGCTTGGTGGAGCCGGGTCGGCGCGAAGCGCTACCCCGAGGCGCGCGAGATCTTCATCACCGCCGACGCCGGCGGCAGCAACAGCTACCGGTCGCACGTGTGGAAGCACCAACTGCAACGAGTTGCCGACAAGCTCGACTTGTCGATCCACGTCAGCCACTTTCCGCCCGGCACCAGCAAGTGGAACAAGGTCGAGCACCGCCTGTTCTCGTTCATCTCGATCAACTGGCGCGGACGTCCTCTGCGGACGTACGAGACC
>JBEKGQ010000557.1:0-5107 GCA_050012715.1 Polyangiaceae bacterium | reverse complement strand
GTGGGTCCCGATGCAGATGGCGCGCCTGCTCCTCGCGTGGCTGCGCGGCGACCCATCGGTCGCGGACGACGCGAAGCAGGCGATCGCGTCGCGTGGCGGCGTCGCGAACATCGGGCTGCTACGCGTCTACTTTCCCGCGTTCGTGAAGGAAGTCGTCGCGGCTCACCCCGCGCTGACCTAGAGCCCGAAGCTCACTTTCGCCGGCCAGCTCCCGGGGCTCGGGAGGCCCTTCATCGACGTCAGCACCTTCACCAGGCACTGCGCCTTGTCGTCGCCGTCCTTGGACGACGTGACGACGCCGGCGGAGAGCACGCGACCGCCGGGGCCGACGTACATGGTCCCCTGGAATTTCGCGCCCGAGCCGGCCTTGCACTGGTCGATGGCGTCGCCGTGCTTGCCGAGCGTCCCGGCGACTTTGTCGGAGCTCCAGTCCGTCGCCGGGCGCCCGTCGGCGGGGAGCTCGATGGAGTAGCGCGCCTCGGCGTCCCCGCCGTCCGGCCTGGGCCAGCGCGCCGCCATCACCGCGTCGAGCAGGCACCGCTCCGTGTCGCGGTCACCCACGTCGCTGCCGCTCTCGAGGTACGTCCACTTCGCCGTCCCGTCCTCCCCGATGCGGAGGAAGAACTTCACGTTGCCGGCCAGCACCTCGACCCGCTCGAGCCCCCGCTTCTGGCAGTCGGCGAACTTGCCCTGCAGCTTGTGGAACGCGTTCTGGACCGCGTCCGGGTCGACGCTCCCGAGCTCGCTTTTCGTCTTGAGCTGAGGCTTCACCTCGTGGGTCTCTTCGTGCGTCGCCTCGGGCGCCTTGGCCTCCGGCTCTCCGCCGCCACAGGCGAGCGCCGACGCGCAGCACCCCGCCAGGAGCCACGTCGCCCGCACCGGTGGCCGATGCCCGCGGAGCGCGCTCATTTGAGCAAGTTGGCGGCGATGACGATGCGCTGGATCTCGCTCGTCCCTTCGTAGATCTCCGTGATGCGCGCGTCGCGGTAATGACGCTCGACCGGGAACTCCGTCGAGTAGCCGTAGCCGCCGTGCACCTGGATGGCCTTGTGCGTGACGCGGGTCGCCATCTCGCTCGCGTAGAGCTTCGCGATCGAGCTCTCCATCGTGTGCCGCACGCCCTTGTCCTTCATCTTCGCGGCGCGCCACGTGAGGAGACGGGCCGCGTCGATCTGCGTCGCCATGTCGGCCAGCATGAACTGGATGGCCTGGTGCTGGGCGATGGGGACGCCGAAGCTCTTGCGCTCCCGGGCGTAGGCGACGCTGCGCTCGAACGCCGCGCGCGCGATGCCGATGGCCTGGCACGCGATGCCGATGCGTCCGCCGTCGAGGGTCGCCATCGCGACCTTGAAGCCGTCGCCGACGCCGCCGACGACGTTCTCGTCGGGGACCTTGCAGCCCTCGAAGAAGACCGTGCACGAATGGGCGGCGTGGATGCCGAGCTTGTGATCGGGCGCGTTCTGCGTGTACCCGGGCGTCCCCCGCTCGACGAGGAAGGCGGTGTGCTTGACCTTCGGCCCGCTGCGATCGGTGACGGCGAAGACGAGGATCCAGTCGGCGTGCGGCCCGTTGGTGATCCAGTTCTTCGCGCCGTTGAGCACCCAGCCGCCGCCCGTCTTCTCGGCGCCGGTCACCATCGTCTGCGCGTCGGAGCCGCTCATCGGCTCGGTGAGGCCGAAGCACCCGAGCTTCTGCCCGCTCGCCACCGGCGCCAGCACGCGCTTCTTCTGCTCGGCGGTGCCGAACTTGTAGACGGGGTCGCAGAAGAGCGAGTTGTTGACGCTCATGATGACGCCGCTGCTCGCGCAGGCGGCGCTCACCTCCTCCATCGCCAGCGCGTAGGACAGCGTGTCCATCCCCGCGCCGCCGTGCTCCTGCGGGATCGCCACGCCGAGGAGGCCGAGCTCCGCCATCTTGCCGACGATCTCGGCCGGCCAGCGGCCAGTCTTGTCGAGCTCCGCGGCCTTGGGGGCCACCTCGCGCGCGGCGAAGTCCCGCGCCGTGTCGCGGATCATCCTCTGCTCTTCGGTCAGCTCGAAATCCATGGGCGGCCGGCAATCTAGCAGCGGTCGGGGCCCATCTCCACCAGCTCCACGAGGCCGGCCACCTCGTGGGCGCGGGCGCGCAGGCGCGGCTTCGGACGCACGGCCACGCCGATGCGAGCGCTCCCGAGGAGGGCCACGTCGAAGACGTTGTCCCCGAAGGCCGCATAGAGGATTCGCCCCGGCCCCACGCGCTCGGTGAGGCGGGAGACCTTGCCCGGGCCGTAGGGGATGGGGCGCTCCACGTCGGCGACCATGACCTCGCCCTCGTAGCGCGGGCGCGCTGCGACGACGCGCTCCGGCGTGAAGGCGACGCGGGCCCCGGCCTCGGCGACGACCGCGAAGGGCGAGGCGCTCACGAGCACCGTCTCGAGCCCCGCGCCGCGCGCCCGCTCGAGCACGCGCAGCACCTCGGCGTGGAGCCGCGCCTCGAGCCCGCACCGGCCCACGACGTCGCGCGCGAACGCCTGGACCCGGTCCCGCGTCCACCCCGCGTAGCACCACGTCATCACCTCGCAGACGCGCTCCTCGGGGAAGTGCCCTTCCACGTAGGCGGCGTAGATGCGCCGCGCGACGTCGGCGCCCGCTCCGGCATCGGACAGGGCGTGCTCGCGTGCCTCGCGCCTCAGGGCCTCGAGCGCGGGCTCCGCCACCTCCCCATGCTCCACGAACGCGTGAAAGAGATCTTCGCCCACGTCGCCGCTCCAGAGGGTCCCGTCACCGTCGGTGGCGACGACGCCGGTGCTGCCGGTGGCGCGGGCCAGCGCCTCGATGCGTGCCCAGACGTCGTCGGCGCTCTCGAGCTGCACGCGGCGAGCATAACGGATGGCCGGTGGTCGCGGTTGCTTTCGGCTCGCGCGCGGCCCTAAGAGAGAGCTTTCGAAAGGACGGAATCGATGCGCATACGGTCTTCGGGGGTCGCAGTCCTGGTCGGAGTATCGGGCTGGCTGACGGCCGTGGCGGCGAACGCGCAGGAGCGGGCGCCCGCGGCGCCGGCGGCGGGGGACGACACCGCTCCGCTTCCGGTCCCCGACGATCTGATGCGAGCGCAACCCGGCGGCGTGACCGCCGATCAGGCCGGGGCGCGCGCGGCGCAGACGAGCTGGAGCGCGAAGGCGTCCATGGAGAGCCTGCGAGGCGCGGCGGCGCGGGTCGACGAGGCGTGGGCGGCGTTTCTTCCGAGGCTCTCGGCGCTGGGGAAGTACACGCGGCTCAGCAACTTCACCCCGCCGACGATCTTCAACACGGGAGGGGGCGGCCTGGTCGCCACGAACTCGACCCCCGGGCCCGGCGGGGTACTCGGGGCGAACCCGACGCTGGTGGAGATACCGGCATCGTCGTTCAGCTTCCCCTTCTTCGTCCTCGACAACTGGCTGCTCCAGGCGACGATCAGCATTCCGATCAGCGACTATTTCCTGCGCATCGATCAGAACTACTCCGCGGCGACCAATTCGCAGGAGGCGGCCCGCTGGGACGTGGCGACGGCGCGCGCGGTGTCCGAGGCGAACGGCCGTATCGCGTATTACACCTGGCTCAACGCACGGGGGTCCGTCGTCGTGGCGGTCCAGGCCCTCAACGATCAGAAGACGCACCTCCGCGACGCGCGCAACCAGTTCGCCGCCGGCAACGCCTCGAAGGCGGACGTGCTGCGTGCGGAGACCGCCGTGGCGTCGGCCGACCTGACCCTCGAGCGGGCGAAGAACCTGTCCGACCTGTCGGAGAAGCAGCTGCGCGTCGCGATGCACGCGCCCGAGGGGGAGCCGCTCGTCCCCGGGGAGAACCTCGAAACGCCGGTCGTCCCCGTGCAAGGCAACGTCAAGCAGATGACGATCGAGGCGCTGTCGGCGAGGCCCGAGGTGAGGAGCGCCGACGCGAACGCGGCGGCGGCGCACGAGCAGGCCGCGGCCGCCAAGGCGCAGCGCTACCCGGTGCTCAGCGCGTTCGGCGACGGCATCCTCGGCAACCCGAATCCCCGCTACATCCCGCCGTCGAACGTGTGGAACACGACGTGGGACCTGGGCGCGCAGCTCACCTGGTCGCCGAACGACACGCTCGTGGCCAACGGCAACGTGCGCGACATCGAGTCGCGCCTGGCCGCCATCGAGGCGAACAAGAACGTCACCCGCGACAACATCGAGGTCGAGGTGACCCAGATGCTGCAGCAGGTGCGCGAGGCCGACTTCTCGATCGAGTCGAGCACGCGCGAGCTGGCGAGCGCGACGGAGGCCTACCGCGTGCAGCGAGAGCTGTTCAACAACGGCCGTGGCACGTCGACGACGCTGGCCGACGCCGAGTCGGACCTCACGCGCGCGCGCCTCGATCTGCTCAACGCCAAGGTCGCGGCACGAACGGCGCGGATCCGCCTCGAGCACGCGCTGGGCCGCGACGCGCGTCCGGTCCAGTAGGACCGCGAGCTGGCGTCAGTTGCCTTCGCTGTCGACGTAGATCGTGTTGGTCCCTGACATGCCGTAGACGTGGGTCCAGCTCTTGGTGTCGCCGCTGATGTTGGCGTCGGCCTCGATGAAGTACCATGGCGCGCCGTTGTTCATCGTCGTGTAGTTGAGGGCGGAGCCGTTGACGGTGATGGTCCCGACGCGGCTGCTCGCGGAGACGGCCTGATCGGCGATGACGGAATAGCCGTAGATGACCGGGGCGCTGGCGCTGACCGTGAGCGCGTTCCAGCCGACCGCCGGGTTCTTGCACCAGCCGCATGCACCGCCCCACTGCGTCATGGAGGAGCCGGGGGTCTGGAGGGGGTAATCGAAGCCGACGCCGAGCGTCCCGCTGATGTCGATGTAGGCGCCGTTCTCGGCGACGAATGCCTCCTCGGACGAGCGGATGTTCGACACCATGTCCTGCGCCTCGGACTCGTAGCTGGCGCGGATCCACCGGCGGTAGGCCATGACCGCGAGCATCGCGAGGATGCCGATGAAGGCGACCACGATCATCGCTTCGATGAGGGTCACGCCTCGGGAGCGCGGTCGCGAACGCATCCAACATCGATGGTAGCGCAGCCCTCCACCCCGCACTAGCGTGGGTCCTCCCCGGGGCATGAGCTTGTCGTC
>JBEKGQ010000556.1:0-9130 GCA_050012715.1 Polyangiaceae bacterium | reverse complement strand
GGGTGCGGTCGGGCTGCGTCAGGTCATCAGCGAGCAAGAGATCAGGGAGATCTTCGACATCCTGCGCGAGCGCACGATTGCGTTCGACAACCAGACCTGGAACCGCCGCTACCGCGGGTTCATGGACAAGATCAAGACGGGCTCGATTTACGACGTCGCGGAGGTCCTTCGCGATCTGTACCGGCTCAAGACCGACAAGCAGCTGAGCTTCGGCGAGCGCCGCATGCTCGACACGGCGCGTGGCCTGATCGTCAAGGAGATCGCGATCGCCCGCAAGCAGACGGAGGAGCAGGTCCGAACGGAGATCGAGGCGATCTTCGTCGCGAACTGAGCGGTTCGACGTAAGCCGGCGTGAGCGCGCTCTCCCTCGGGGGGAGCGCGCTTTGCTTTTGTGGTGCTCACTGGGCGTCTGCCAGACGCGAGCCGCAAGGACGCCCTCCACCGCATAAACCAGCTCGAGCGTGCGCCGGAGCCGTTCGGGAAGCTCGCTCACCCCAACGCCGGTATCATAGGGGAGCGGTCGCACCAAGGCGCGGTTCTGTGCCACGTTGGGCCGACCACGACCCGCGGCGCCTACCAAAGATCGCCGCGACCGTGAATCTGTCGCACAATGGCCGTGGCCCATGCTGTGCAGCCTGCCTTCCGGGGTTATGACGCTCGCGCGCTTTCGCCGTCTGTCGTGCCTGGCCGGGGCCGCCCTGGGCTTGGCCGCGGCATGGGCGTGCAGCTTGAATCCCCAGCCGCTTCCGCCCGGCGAGACCGCCGAGGCTGGCAGCAGCTACGGGGGTGGAGGCACCGACGCGGGTCCCGCGGGCTTTGTCGGAGCTGATGCCAGCGCAGGCGGCGATGGGGGAACCAACGTTCCGGCGACGGACGGAGGGACTGCCGCTCCCACCGAAGGTGGAGACTCCGGCGACGCGGGTGATGGAGGAGACGGCGCGAGCGACGGCTCGGACGGTGGCCCGTCGGACGCGGCAACGGACGGCGAGGAAGGTGGCGGATGAAAAGGGCGCTCGTCGTGCTGATCGTCATGCTGGGTGCCAGCACCGCCGCCGGTCAGGCGTGCAGCCTCAACCCGCAGCCGCTTCCTCCGGGTGAGCAGGCGGACGCCGCCGTCCCGTCGTCCACGGGCGGCACCAGCGGAAGCAGCAGCGGGAACACCAACAGCGGTAGCAACGGCGGCAGCGGCAGCGGTAGCACGGGCTCCGGCAGCAGCGGCGGGGGGGGCATCCCCGATGCCGGCCTGTTCGCCGATGCCCCAGGGGCCGAGGGCGGTCCGTCCGACGCTGCCGACGCCAGCCTGGATGGACCTGCCGCGGACGGCGCGACCGACGGCCCCGAGAGCGACGGCGGCTACGAAGCCAGCGACGGCTCGTCCCTCGCGGACTGAAGTGCCGTTCCCGATGGCGGCGCGCGAACCTGCACGCCGACGGAGCGCGATCGCTCAGCGCTTCTGCGCCGCCACGTACTCGTCGAGCACGTTGGCGGTGAAGTCGGCCAGGATACCGTCCGTCACGCGCAGGCGCCGCGAGAGGTCGCGCGCGATGTTGAGGACGATGAGCGCGTAGGACTTCAGGTCGAAACGGTAGAGCGCGTCCATGTCCTCACTGCTGAAGCGGATCAGCCGCGAAGGCGCGAGGGCCCGTACCGTCGCCGAGCGGACCTGCATGTCGAGCACCGACATCTCCCCGAACCAGTCGCCGGGGCCGAGGATCGCGACCCGCATGTCGCGCCCGCGGCGGCTGCGCTTCGAGACCTCCATCTCACCCTCGAGGAGGACGTACATCTCGCGCGCCGCACCATCCCCCTCGCGAAAGATCGTGTCGCCCGGCGAGACGCGCATCGTCTTCAGCGCCTGCGTGAGGTGATCGAGAACGTCGTCGCTGAGCGCCCCGAAGAGCCCGATCTCCCGCAAGGCCGCCGTGGTCAGCGGGAGGTCGCGGGCCTCCCGCGACGACGGCTTGGGCACGTTGGGGGCGACCATCAGCGCCACAGTATACGGCGGCGCCGGGCCCGCGCCGACTCAATCGGTGAGCGGCTTCGTGAAGACGATGCGGCGGCGGCCGGGGCCTGCGTAGTCATCGGCCTCCTGGACGTTCCAGCCCAGGGCGACGTGAAACCGGATCGACCCCTCGTTGCCTGGCGTCGTGATGGCTTTCATCCGTACGCACTCCGCCGCGCGACTCTCTTCGGTGAAGCGGTCGTACAAGAGCCGGCCGACACCGCGACGACGGTACTCCGGGTGAATCCCGACGAGGTGCACGTAGCCGGTGCGGGGGGCAGACTTGGCGGCGACGATGAAGCCGAGCAGAAAGCCGATGAGCTCCGACCCCTGCTCCACGACGAGCGCCTGGTCGCCCAGCTCGTAGAAGAAGATGGGGTGCGCGAAGGTTCCGATCGGGCCGCCCCACCAGTGGTCGATGACCTCCGCGATGCGGTCGAAGTCGGCTTTGGTGATGCGTCGGACGTTCACGCCAGCTCCACCTCGCGTGCCTAGACTCACCGCTTTCGCACACGGGTGCAACCGAAACGCCCTCGTCTACTTGACGGGCGGCCCCAGGTCCGCCACGTCTGGCTACGTGAGTCCACCGAGCCCCGGCACGCCAGCGGTACCGCCCCGCGTCCTCCTCGCGCCCTCCATCCTCTCGGCCGACTTCGGGCGCCTCGCGGACGAGGTGCGCGCCGTCGAGGCCGCGGGGGCGGACTGGATCCACGTGGACGTGATGGACGGCCGCTTCGTGCCGAACATCACGATCGGGCCCCCCGTCGTGAAAGCCATCCGCGCCGCCACCAAGCTCACGGTCGACGTGCACCTGATGATCGTCGAGCCCGATCGCTACCTCGACGACTTCGCCGCCGCCGGAGCCGACCGCATCAGCGTCCACGTCGAGGCATGCCCGCATCTTCACCGCACGCTCCAGCACATCCGCCACCTCGGCAAGCGCTCGGGCGTCGTGCTCAACCCGGCGACGCACGAGAGCACCCTCGAGTACGCGCTCGACAGCGCCGACCTCGTCCTCGTCATGAGCGTGAACCCCGGGTTCGGCGGGCAGAGCTTCATCCCCGAGGTGCTGCCGAAGGTTCGCGCCATCAGGCAGATGATCGATCGGCGCGGCCTCCCCATCGACCTCGAGATCGACGGCGGAATCTCCGACCGCACGGCGGCCGAGGCGACGGCGGCGGGCGCGCGCGTGCTCGTCGCCGGCAGCGCCGTCTTCGGTCACGCGAGCTACGCCGAGGCCATCGCCGCCATCCGGCGCGAGGGCGAGCGCGGGATGCAGGACGGAAAGCGATGAGGCGAGCTTCACGGGTGGTGGTGGCGGTCGCGGCATCGGTCCTCGGAGCCTGCGGCGGGTCGACGCCGGCTCCGCCTCTTCCCGCGTCGGTGATCGTGCCCCCCGCCACGTCGTCGGCGGCGAGCGCCCCGACGCTCGTCCCCGCGCCCCCAGCGAACGAGGAGGCGCGGCAGACTCGGCTCATCGCGCGCATGCTCCGGCGGGTCGAGAAGGCGCGCGGCCTCGAGTCGAAGAAGCCGGTGCCCGGCGTGATGCTCGATCGTCGCGCCCTCATCGCGCGAGTGAAGGCGCACGTGACGCGAGAGCTTCCGCCCGAGGCCATCCGCGACGAGGGACTGGCGCTCCAGCTCTTCGGCTTCGTCCCGACCAAGTTCGACTACGAGGCGGCGGAGTACGCGCTGCTCCAGGATCAGCTCGCGGGTTACTACGAGCCCGCCGACGGTACGATGTACATGGCCGCCGACCTCGGCGACGAGGAGGCCGAGGCGACGCTCGCGCACGAGCTCGTTCACGCGCTGCAGGACCAGCGATGGAACCTGGAGGAGCGCTCGAAGTACCGCCCGGGCGACGGCGACCACTCCGAAGTGGTGAGCGCCCTGGCGGAGGGTGACGCGACGAGCGCGATGTTCGACGTGATGATCGCGCGTGCCGCGCCCAGCGGCGGCAAGACCGCGGTCGACATTCCCGACGAGGTCTTCGCGGAGCAGATCCGCGGCGGCATGGACAGCCTCGCTGGCGGCGCCTTACATCTACGGAACGCTCTTCGTCCACGCGCTTCGACGCCATGGCGGCTGGGACGCGGTGAACCGCGCCTGGGACGACCCACCGACGACGACCGAGCAGATCCTGCACATGGACAAGTGGCTGGCCCACGAGAAGGCGATGCCGGTCGCGGCACC
The DNA here is from genome assembly GCA_050012715.1 of Polyangiaceae bacterium. Taxonomy (GTDB): domain Bacteria; phylum Myxococcota_A; class Polyangia; order Polyangiales; family Polyangiaceae; genus Palsa-1150. The sequence goes on along the minus strand of JBEKGQ010000556.1, from coordinate 4,935 downwards.
GACGTTCGCCGCCCTGGGTGCGGGGTGGAAGGTGGCCGACGAGGACACCGAGGGGGAGCTCGGCGCGCGCATCGCGTTCGAGGAGTGGATGGAGCCGAAGGCGGCCGCCGAGACCAGCGCCGGCTGGGGCGGCGACCGGGGCGTCCTCGTGACGAGCGGGGACAAGGCCGCGTTCGCCTGGAAGCTCCGCTACGACGCCGGCAAGGCGAACGACGATCGCGCGGCCCACGCATTCGCGACGCTGTTCAAGGCGCTCGACAAGACGCTCGGCCCGCCCAAGACCGCCAGCGGCAACTTCGCGTGCCGCGAGCGCCCCGACCGCGGGCCCATCGCGCTCGCGCGGGCGGGCGCCGATGTCGTGTTCGTCCTCGGCCCCGTCGCGACCTCGGCCAGCGGCTGGGCCAGCGCGGGCGACTGCGCGCTGTCGAAGAAGTGGGTGCGCGAAATCACCGCCGCGCGCTGACCGCCGGAGCTCGCCCGATGAGCGCTTCTGTGCGCGTCAAGGGAAGCGGACGGCGCGGCTCGAGCGGCTGGTGACGGCCTCGCGCGCGAGCTCGTCGGCGCGCTCGTTGAGGGCGACGCCCTGGTGACCGGGAACGTAGACGAGCTTCGCGCCACGCTCGGCCACGACCCGCTTGGCCTGCGCCACGAGCTCGCCGTTGGCCTTCGCCTTCCAGCCCTTCTGCAGCACGCCGATCGCGTACTGGCTGTCGGTGTGCACGACGATGGCCTTCGCGTCGGCGGGGATCCACTCGACGGCCCGCAGGATCGCCGTCAGCTCCGCCACGTTGTTCGTCGCTTGCCCGAGGTACTCCAGGCCCTCGTGCATCTTTCCGCCGGGCGCGACGAGCACCACGCCCGACCCCGCGGGCCCCGGGTTGCCCGAGCAGGCGCCGTCCGTGTAGGCGATCCACGCATCGGCCGGCACCGCGTGCGGCGCAGGTGACTTCGCCGTCCGCGACGCTCCCCCGCTGGGCGCACCTGCCGCGACGGGAGCGCACGTCTCGTCCGGGTGGAGCTTTGCGCCGGTGGCGACCTCCAGGTTGCGCAGCCCCGCGCGGTACGACTTTCCGTCGGTCGGCTTGTAGCGGATCTCGACGCGACCGCCCTCGTCGACGAGCGTGCCGTCGCCTTTGGCACGCGCCAGCACACGCTGGCCTCTCAGCGTCGCCTCGATCCAGGGCATCGGGCTCTCTTACCACGCCCCGCGATGCTATGTTCGCGCCCGAATGACCCGGCAAGACGGCGCTCCTTCTCCGCGGCCGCTCGTGCTCGTCATCCTCGACGGCTTTGGCGAGCGCGAGGAGCGGGCCGACAACGCCGTCCGACTCGCGACGACTCCCTCGCTCGACGCGCTCCTCGCGCGCTACCCCCACGAGACGATCGGGACGAGCGGGCCCGACGTCGGGCTTCCGCCCGGGCAGATGGGCAACAGCGAGGTCGGGCACCTGAACTTCGGCGCTGGTCGCATCGCGATGATGGACATCTCGCGCATCGACAACGCCGTGCACGACGGGACGCTCGCGACCAACCCGGTCATCGCGGACCTCCTGACGAAGGCAAGGGGCGCGAGCGGCCGGCTGCACCTCCTCGGCCTCGTGAGCGACGGCGGGGTCCATTCGACCCTCGCCCACCTCGCCGCGTTGATCGACGTGGCCCGGCGCGCGCGCGTTCCGGTGGTGGTGCACGCGTTCCTCGACGGGCGCGACGTCCAGCCGGGGACCGCACCCGGGTACGTCGCCACCCTGGAGAGCAAGCTGGCGGGAGGCGCCGGGCGCATCGGCACGGTCGGCGGCCGCTACTGGGGCATGGACCGGGACAACCGGTGGGAGCGCGTGGAGCGCGCGTACCGGGCCATCGTCGAGGCGAGCGGGCCGGGCGCCGCGTCGGCGAGCGATGGCATCGAGCGAAGCTACGCCGCCCAGAAGACGGACGAGTTCGTCGAGCCGTTCGTCGTCGGCGACTACGACGGCGTGCGTCCCGGCGACGTGGCTCTCCACTTCAACTTTCGCCCCGATCGCGCGCGCGAGCTCACGCGAGCCCTCGCGCTCGCGGGCTTCGACGCGTTCCCGCGCGCCGGCGCGACCGCGCCGCTCGACGGACGCTACGCGTGCATGACGACGTACGACGGCTCCTTCGGGTTGCCCGTCGCCTTTCCCAAGGAGACGTACGCGAACATCTTCCCCGAGGTCGTCGCGCGGGCGGGGCTCGCGCAGTTCCGGTGCGCGGAGACCGAGAAGTACGCCCACGTCACGTACTTCTTCAACGGCGGGCGCGAGGAGCCCTTCGAGCGCGAGGAGCGCAAGATGCTCCCTTCGCCGAAGGACGTCGCCACCTACGACCAGAAGCCCGAGATGAGCGCCGCCGCGGTGGCCGACGCCACGGCAGACGCCATCCGGAGCGGGAGGTTCGACTTCGTCCTCGTCAACTTCGCCAACCCCGACATGGTCGGCCACACCGGGATGCTCGACCCCGCGATCCGCGCCGTCGAGGCGGTCGACGCCGGGCTCGCGAAGATCGTCGACGCCACGCGGGCCCGGGGCGGCGCGCTCCTCATCACGGCGGACCACGGCAACTGCGAGCTCATGAAGGATCCGGCGACCGGCCAGCCGCACACCTCGCACACCCTGAACCGCGTCCCGCTTCTCTACGTGAACGACGCCGACCGCCAGGCGAAGCTCCGGGCGGGCGGCCGCATCTGCGACGTGGCGCCCACGATGCTGGAGCTCCTGGGCCTCCCTCAGCCGGCGGAGATGACCGGCGTCTCTCTCTTCGCCGGCCGATAGCTGCCGTGGCGGACCTACCGGACATCGAGGGGTTTCGCGTCCTCGAGGAGCTGGGGTCCGGCTCGTTCTCGACGGTCTACAAGGCGGTCGACGCGCCGCTCGGCCGCACCGTCGCGCTCAAGGTGCTCAAGGCGACCATCGCCACGACGTCCCCTTTCGCGTCGCAGCTCGAGCGCGAGGCCAAGGTGCTGGCGGGTCTGTGCCATCCGAACATCGGGCTCCTGCTCTCGTTCGTGAAGACGGACGCGCGCATGGCGCTCGTGCTCGAGTACGTCGACGGCTTCAGCCTGTCGACGCTTCTCCGGAAGAAGCCGGCGGTGGCGCCCGACAGCGTGGCGGCCATCGGCGCCGCGGTCGCGCGCGGCCTCGCCCACGCCCACGAGCGCGGGATCGTCCACCGGGACATCAAGCCGGCGAACATCCTGCTCAGCCGCCAGGGCGACGTGAAGATCTTCGACTTCGGGATCGCCCAGCGCTCGCCGGCGGAGGCCGAGCCCGTGGGACCGACGTCGCTCCGGCTCGAGGACGTCGCGGCCTACGGGACGCCGGCGTACATGTCTCCCGAACAGATCCTCGGCGAGAGCGTCGACCCGCGCAGCGACGTCTTCTCGCTGGGCGTCGTGCTCTACCAGATGGTGTGCGGCGCCCGCCCCTTCGAGCGAGGCGACGAGACCGACCGCCGCCCGGCCGCTCACCGCATCCGGCGCGACCCGCCCATCCCCCTGCACCGCCGTGCGCCCGAGGTGCCCCACGCGCTCGAGCGCATCATCATGCGCGCCATCGAGAAGCTCCCGTCCGATCGCTTCCAGACCGCGGAAGCCCTGGCCGAGCAGCTCGAGGAGCTGCTCGAGTCGCGTTCGGGCATCCGTGCCGACAAGCTGGTCGTCCACGCGCTGGAGCAGGCGGGCCTCGTGAGCGCGCCGGAGCTCACCGGGACGACGTTGCCGCGCGAGAGCAAGCGGGCTTCGGTGCGCCGCGCCGTCGCCGGGCTGGCGGTCCTCGGGGCCGTCGCCGTCGGCGGCGGCATCGCGCTGCAGGCGACCGCGCACCGCGAAGGGCGGTCGGCCGGGGCGCGGCCCCTCGAGCTCGTGCCGGCATCGCCGGGCTACCTGCGCGTGCTCGCCACGCCGTGGGCCGAGGTGTGGATCGACGGAACGCGCGTCGACGTCACGCCTTTCGCCCGGGGGCTCCCGCTGCCCCCGGGAACGCACTACATCACTCTCGTGCACCCCAGCGCGCCCGTGGAGAAGCGGACGATCGAGGTCGTCGCCGGCGAGACGTTGACGATGGACGTCGTGATGGCGGTCTCGGACCTCGCGCCCAAGGGCGACGCCGGCTCCGAGCCGGCCAGCGCCGAGAGGGACACGCGATGAGCCGCCGCGCCCTCGGGATCCTCGTCCTCCTCGCCGCGGCGTCGCCGGCGCGCGAGGCTCACGCCTTCCAGCACATCGTGAAGCCGGGCGAGACCCTCGCCCAGATCGCCGAGCGCGTGTACGGCGAGGCGAAGCTCGAGACGGTCCTCGTCGGCGCCAACGCCCTCGACGTGCAGGGGGGCACCATCATCGCGCCCGGCATGCGCCTCGAGGTCCCCGCGCCGGGGCACCACACCGTGATGCAGGGCGAGAGCTGGGCCGATCTGGCGCTCTCGTGGCTCGGGACGAACGACATGGCGCGCACCGAGCTCCTCGCGCACGACAACAAGGGCGTGCCCTGGGTGCCGCCGGTCGAAGGGCAGGAGATCGAGATCCCGGCGGTCGTGACGTATCTCGCGGGCGAAGGGGAGACGGTCAACTCCATCGCGGCGCGCTTCTGGGGGGACCCCAACCGCGGCTGGGAGCTCAACTCGTACAACCGTCGCGGGGGCGTGATCGTCCGCCACGGCGAGGTCATGCTCGTCCCCATGCCGGGGCTGCGCCTCAGCGAGGCGGGGAGGGCCGAAGCGCGCGCCGCCGCCGAGCGCGACGGGGCCAGCGGGGGAATGGCGCTCGAGCAGCAGCGCCGGGGCGACGCGGAGCTACCGCAGCTCCTCGCCGACATCCGGTACGGGAGGTACGCCGAGGCGGTGGCGCGCGGCAACCGCCTCGTCGGCGGCGGTGCGCTGACCCACCCGCAGCTCGCCGTCGTCCATCGCGCCCTCCTCGAGGCCTAC
>JBEKGQ010000555.1:0-5133 GCA_050012715.1 Polyangiaceae bacterium | reverse complement strand
TCGCCACGGTGACCCTCGAGCGCCCCGGCTTTCGCGGCGTCGAGGTGCTCGCCCGGGCGACCGCCGACGACGCGGGCGTCTTCGTCCTCCCTCCGGTCGAGGCCCACCCCGGGGACCTCCTGGTCGCGGAGGGCCGCGTTCACTCGGCGCTGAGACGCCCGCTGCCTCCGGCAGGGGAGCTCGACGTGGCCCTCGTGCTCCGAAAACGGGCCGTCCTCAACCAGCTCGTCGCCTGGGCTCGCCGCCGGGGGCGCCCGTTCGACGGGAAGCCGGAGCCCACCCCCGGTCACGTCCGCCGGGCCGCCGCCGCCGAGGTGGGCGTCGCCCGATGGGCGGAGGCGGTCGAGCGCGCGGCCTACGGCGAGGGCCTGATCGACGAGGCGGCGCAGCGCGAGGTGGACCGCCTGGCCCCGCGGGATCCGTCGGAGGTCATTCCGGCCCCAGGCGACGCGGCGGGGCCACCCCGGCCCGGACCTCGTTGACGGCGCTCGCCCCGGGTCCCTATAGTCGCGCGCCGCCGCGTCCCGTCGCGCCGCCGTCCCCCATGACCACCGTTGCCATCGTCGTCGCGCTCGTCGTCGTCGCGGTCATCGTGCTGCTGCTGGCGCGCGGTCGAGGCGCGGCCCAGCTGCAAGGCACGCCCCCGGCGAAGCCGCTCGAGGCTCCGAAGCCCACCAAGGCGAAGGACGAGCCCGGAGCGGCCGCGAAGGCCACGACCGAGGAGCCCAAGCCGGCGTCGACGTCGGCCCGTCCCGCTCCGCCCCCCAAGCCGGACGCCTCGATCGACGTCACCATCGAGGAGCCAAAGCCGTCCCAGCGGGCTGCTCCTCCGCCCTCGGCCAAGCCCCGCCGGGACGTCGCGGGGCTCCGAAAGGGCCTCGCCGCGACGCGCGGCGGGTTCATTGCGCGTCTCACGGCGCTGTTCCAAGGCAAGAAAGACATCGACCCGGCCATCCTGGAGCAGGTGGAAGAGGTGATGCTCGCGAGCGATGTGGGCCCGAAGACGACCCAGGCCATCCTGGGGCGGCTGCGGGAAGCCCTCGAGAAGAACGAGCTGGCCGACGCCGACGCGGTCTGGGCCGCCCTGCGCGCCGAGGCCGCGCGCATCCTCGGCATCGGCGGGGGCGCGATCAAGACGTCCGCGAAGCCCTCGGTCGTGCTCATGGTCGGCGTGAACGGCGTGGGGAAGACGACGACGATCGGCAAGCTGGCGACCCGGTACACGACCGCGGGCAAGAAGGTCGTCCTCGCCGCGGGCGACACCTTCCGCGCCGCCGCCGTGCAGCAGCTCGAGGTGTGGGGCAAGCGCGTGGGAGCCGACGTGGTGCGCGGCAAGGAGGGGGCCGACCCGGGCGCCGTCGCGTTCGACGCGACGACGAAGGCCAAGGAAGCCGGCGCCGATCTGGTCCTCGTCGACACGGCGGGGCGTCTTCACACGAAGGTGCCCCTGATGGACGAGATCAAGAAGGTCCGGAAGACCATCGCGAAGGCCATGGACGGCGCTCCGCACGAGACGCTCCTCGTGCTCGACGCGACGACCGGTCAGAACGCGCTGACGCAGGCGGCAATGTTCAAAGACGCCCTCGACCTCACGGGCATCGTACTGACGAAACTTGATGGCACTGCCAAGGGGGGCATCGTTCTTGGGATTTGCGACGAGCTGCGGGTCCCGGTCCGGTACATCGGACTGGGCGAGCGCGCGGAGGATCTCCGCGAGTTCGACGCCGAGGATTTCGTCGAGGCGTTGTTCGGTAAGGGGGAAGAGGAGTCCGCTGCGGCATGATCCTCGGCAATTCCCGTTGCTTCGCCGAAATTGCGCATGATATAGTCCCGCTCACTTTTGCTCCAAGCCTGATTCCCCAGCAGTTCTCAGAGTTTACGTACGACGCGTCGTGATCATGGCCACGACCGTCACGCTCGCTCCAGCCGACGGGCGCGCGGTTTGACAACGCCCTCGAAGGATGCGGAAGGGGTAGCAATGAAGCAGGCTCGCAGGTGGCTTCTACTCGCGGCAGCCCTCGTGCTGTTGCCGCAAGCGGCGTACGCGCAGAAGAAGAAGCCTCCCCCCAAGCCCCCGGTGGTCGCTCCGGCCGGCGCAACGCCCGCTGCGCCCGCCGACGCGGACGCCGATGCTCCCGCGGGAGCCGCGGCCGCGCCCGCCGCGCCGACCGAAGCTCCGACGGCCACACCGGCCACGGGGGGTGACTCGGGCGGCATGGACATCTGCCAGATCACGCCCGATGCCCCTCAGTGCACGGCGGCGAAGGAAGTGAACCTCGGCGAAGAGGCCAAGAAGAAGGTCAAGGCCGAGGTTTACGCCGTGCAGCAGCAGTACGTCATGAAGGCGCAGCGCCTGGAGATCATGCCGTACTTCGCGTTCACGCTGAACGACCAGTTCGTCAGCCACGACGCTCCCGGTCTCGCGCTCAACTACTACATCACCCAGGTCCTCGCGGTCGGCCTCAACGGAAACTCGTACCAGGGGCTGAACTCGGACTCGGACTTCAACTTCCAGAACCGACGCGCGGCGCGCATCGCGGTGCCGCTCAACAACTACCAGCTGTCGGGCGACGTCAACTTCACCTACGTGCCGATGTACGGAAAGTTCGCCGGCTTCGGAGACTTCATCTTCAACTACGACGCGTTCCTCGAGGGCGGCGTCGGCGTCATCCGCACCGAGCCCATCGCCGTCATCGATCCCGACAACCGCAAGTTCACCTGGAACACCCTCGTGAACTTCGACGTGGGCATCGGGCTCCGCATCTTCTTCACCCGCTGGCTAGCGGCGGTTCTCGAGGTGCGCGACATCATGTTCTTCGACAAGATCGAGAACCTTCAGGTGGCCACCGGCTCGACGACCAATGGACCTGGTACGCCGGGCTACGCCAACAGCCCGCTGAATCCAGCGACCTGGTACGACCCCAACACCCACTTCACGAACGACGTACAGCTCCAGGTGGGCATCTCGCTCTTCCTGCCGACGTCCTTCGAGTACCGGTTGCCCAAGTGAGGACGGCGATGAAGCGGTCGACGAGAGCGGGGGTCAAGGCGGCGCTGGCCACCATTGCGGTGGCAGGCGCGCTGTCGGCGACGGCGGGCGTGGCCCGCGCTCAGGAGCTGGAGCTCACGGGCCCGCTCAAGGGCGCCCCCGCGGCGCGGCACCTGCGGCTCTACCGCGAAGGGCGCTTCGAGCTCGCGCCGACGACGTCGTTCACCCTCCTCGACGAATACCGGCGCACGATCCTGTTCGGAGCGCGCCTCAACTACAACCTGAAGGACTGGTTCGCGATCGGGGTCTGGGGCGCGTACGGCGCCATCAGCTCGAACACGAACCTGGCGACCGAGATCGACAACCCCGTCACGGGTGCTCCGCGCGACGCGCTCACCGCGAACAACGTCAACCACTCGCAGACCCCGTATGGCGGCTACGCCCCCTTCACCGACCAGACGGCGAAGATGAACTGGATCCTCGCCCCCCAGCTCACCTTCATCCCCTTCCGCGGCAAGCTCGCCATCTTCAACAAGATCTTCGTCGACGCGGACCTCTACGCGGCGGCGGGCTGGGCCTTCACCGGCATCCAGGAGCGCGGCGACTGCGGTGGCCCTGCCCCACAGCCCGCCTGCTCGGAGCCCTCTTCGTTCGCGCTCGTCTCGCGCGTCGAGAACGGTCCCACCGCGGCGGTCGGGTTCACGTTCTTCCCCGGCGACTTCTGGTCCATCGGCGTCGAGTACCGCGGGCTCCCCTTCAACTGGAACCGCGCCGGCTTCGACTCGCGCGGCTCGGGCACGAACGGGAACTTCCCCGACGGGAAGATCAACTCGCAGGACGAGACCTTCAAGTTCAACCAGATGATCACCGTCTCGATCGGCTTCTACCTGCCGACGAAGCCGACCATCTCGGAATAGACGCGGGCCACGGGCCTGCGGAGCCTCACAGAACCCGGAGCGTCAGCGACGGGTTCGCCCATGCCTGGGCAGTCTTGCCGAGGCCATCAGAGGCGCCTTGCCCCGGTCGGCCGGGCCCGATCACCTCTTGACGACGTGGCCCGCGCCGTCGAGCGCGTAGGGCGACGGGAGGCTCTTGCCAACCGCCGCGCGCTCGTCCTCCGGGACGGGCCAGCCGCGTGACGCGAGGCCCTCCGCGATCTTGTTGCGCACCCGGACGCTCTCCTCGTCACCGAGCAGATGGGCCAGCGCCGGCACGGTCTCCACGTCGTCCTGAGCCAGCAGCGCGTTCACGGTGTGGAACCGCGCGGGCTCGTTCACGTCCTCGAGGAAGCGCTCCACCCCGGGCCGCACGCCCGCGTGCTTGTGCTCCTCGAGCGCGGCGAGGATCTGCACCTTCGGGTCGACGAACTTGGAGTACTCGGTGTCCCACCGCGACAGCCAGCGGAGAAGCTCGTCGACGTACGCGGCCTCGTCGTCGACCACTTCCTTCATGATCTTCATCGGCCACGCCAGGCTCTCGGCCTTGCCGGCGAACGCACGCACCGGCTCGATGGCGTCCTTCTCGGCGCGGAGGATGCCGCGGAACGCAGACTCCTTCTCCTCCTGATCGGTGATCGACGGGTCGATGTGGAACGTGAAGCGCTTCAGCAGCGCCTCGACCGCGTCCGGCGTCGCCATCTCGGCCAGCGCCGTGATCGCCTCTTGACGGTCGTAGTTCTGGGCGCGCTTCTCGATGCGGTCCGCCCACTTGCTCGCGGGGCTCTTCGCTTCCTTCGCGTTCTTCTTTTCGCCCTTGAAGAGATCGAATAGACCCATGGGTGCGCGACTAGCCCGTAGCTCGACTGACGCGCTACGGCAAGGGCACAGCGAGGAGCACGACCTCTTTGTTCCGCGCCTGGACCTGGTAGCGCACCGGCCGCGCGTACTTCTGCGCTGCGTCCTGCTCCATGCCCTGGATGCGCGCCGCGAACGCCTGCTCGCTGATGTGGTCCGTCGGCTCGCCGATGGCCTTCTTCGCCGCAACGTACTCGCGGTAGATGCGCGCGTAGTACTGCCCCGGCGGCTCGGCCGCGAGCCGGCGAATCGCCTCGGGGTCCATCGTCATCTCGCTCGCCGACTGCGTCATCCGCTTGTCGTCCACCGCAAGCGCGTCGTTGAAGTTCGCCGCGCTCGGCGACATCGACA
>JBEKGQ010000554.1:0-5135 GCA_050012715.1 Polyangiaceae bacterium | reverse complement strand
TCGGTCGACTCGATGCCGCCCCACACCGCGACGTCGGCGAGGCCGGCGCCGTCGACGTCGCCGGCGGCGGATACGAAGGTGGCGAGCGTCGGCGCGGCGGAGCCCGCGCGCGGGCCGAGCTCCACCGAGCGCGCCGGCGACGGGCCCCCGGGGCCGCCGTAGTAGACGAAGGCGGCGCCCTGCACCTGCGAGCCGGCGGGCGGGGCGCGGAGCGGGGCCCCCACGACGATGTCGGCGTAGCCGTCGCCATCGACGTCGCCCGCGCCGCTGACCGCCGCGCCGAAGCTCGACATCGCGGGCCCGGTGAGCACGACCGACGGCGGGTCGGCGAATCCGGCCGGGCTCCCGCGGTAGACGTAGACGGCGTTCACCTCGGGCGAGCCGACGAGCAGATCCGCGAAGCCGTCGCCGTCCACGTCGCCGGCGCTGGCGACCGAAGCGGCGTAGCCCGAGATGGGAGCGGCGGGGGTCAGGATGGACGACGGCGCCGCCGCCGGGCCACCGGGGCCGCCGTGGTGCACGTACACGTGCGACGTCGGCTCGAACGTGTCCGAGTCCCCCACGACCACGTCGCCGAAGCCGTCGCCGTTCGCGTCGAGCATGGCGCCCCACGCCGTCGACAGCGGCGCCGAGGCCGCGGGCGCGACGAGCTCCCAGGTTGCGCTCGTCGCGTTCCCCACCGCACCGGACGCGGTCCCGTGGAGGCGCCAGAAGACGACGCCGCGGGGCAACGCGGCGGGCGGCACCCCGTGGTCACCCGTCGCGTCGAAGCTCGTGAGGGGGCGATCGCACGCGCGGTCGGCGCAGAGATCGACCCGCGCCCCGTCGACGCCGGAGGGGAGCTGCCAGCGGAACGTCGGCAGGCCCGAGGTGAGAAAGGACACCGAGACCGGGCTCGTCGGACGCGGCGCCGCGACGTCCGGCGTCGCCGCCTCCGCGTCGGGCCCGGCGTCGACGGCGAGGACGACGCCGCTCGAGCCGTGGCAAGCCGCGAAGACGGCGACGGCGAGGACGAGGAGAAGCGACGACACGCGCACGACGGGGCACGCGCATTCTACGTCGCGCCGGGAAGTCCCGTTGCTCGGGCGTGCAGTCCGGGGTACGAAACGAGCCGCTCCGATGGCCCGCTCACGCGCCTCGTCTCGCGCCGTCGTCGTGCGCCGCTGGAGCCCGGCGGCCGCGCTCCTCGCGGCCTTCCCGCTGGGCTGCAATTCGACCGGCAGCGCGGTCCCGCCCGCGGACGCCGGACCGCCGGACGTCACGACGGACGCGACGACGCCGCCCGGCGACGGCGGGGTCACCGACGCGCCCAGCGAGGCGCCGACGCCCTCGACGTGCCTCGACATCGACGCCACCTTGCCGGTCGCCTCGTTCGACTGCGTGTACGGCGGCCACTGCCCGGTGAGCTGCTCGGGCGGCACCGCGAGCGCCTTCCTCTGCAACGGGGGACCCGACGGGGCCGCGACCTACCCCGGCGTCTTCAATCCGCCGAGCGACCCGGTCGACATCGTCGCCTCGCAGCCCGGCGCCTACCCGTGGGAAGCCGGCGCCGCCTACGTCTCGTGCGCGCCGCTCGCGTGCACGCGCTGGGCGACGGCGGATCACGTGGACGGCGGCTCGGCCTGGGCGGGCGACCCTTGCGCCGACGGCGGCGTCGCGACGCAGGCGTGGGCGTGCCCCATGACGCCAGGGATCCTCCCGACTCCCAGCGGCTGCTTCAACGCGGGTGACCTCCAGATCATCGGGGGACCGGGCACCGGCCTCCCCGCCAACGGCGTGTGGTGCTGCCCGCCGCTCGCCACCCCTGGCGACGACGGCGGGAGCGACGCGGGGGCGAACGCCGACGCGGGCGAGCCCGGAGCCGACGCGGCGAGCGAGTAACATGTCGAGGCCGTGAGCGCGCGACGCTCGATCACCCGTACCGCCCTCCTCCTCCTTCCCCTGCAGGTCGTGTCGCGCGGGATCGAGGCGCTCCTGCCCGTGGTGCTGGCGGTGTGGTTCGGCCGGAACGAGCTGACCGACGTCTACTACTTCGCGTGGGCGGTCTTCGCGCTCGCCGGCTCGCTCGTCTTCTCGGCGTTCCAGGACTCGGCGGTCGTGCCGGTCCTGGCCGAGGTGAAGCTCGCGGACCCGAAGCTCGCCCCCGTCGTCCGCGGCTCACTCCTCGCGCACGCGCTGCTCTTCGGGGGCGCCCTCGCCGTGCTCATCGGCGCGGTCGCGGCGGGGTGGTTCACGCTGCGCTTCACCGGCCCGGCGCGTGCCGCGGCGCTGTGGATGGTCGTGCCGTTCTCGCTCTACCTCGTCGCGCTCAGCGTGAAGACCTTCTACGCGTCGATGCTGACCGCGGAGCGCGTCTTCGTCCCGCCGCCCATCGCGGCGGCGTTCGGCGCCGTCGTCACCCTCGGCGTCATCGCCATCGGCCGCGGCACGCTCTCGGTCACGGCGGTTCCTTGCGGGTCGCTCGCCGGAGAGGTCGCCGCGGCGTGGGTCCTCGCCGCGTCGACGCGCGCCGCCGGCATCGCGATCCGCCCGACCCTCGCGCGGCCGGAGCCCGTCCGGCGCATCGCGCGCCTCGTGGCGGCGGAGGTCGGCGGCAGCGCCGTCACGCGCGTGAACCCGGTGGTCGATCAGCTCATGGCGGTCATGGCCGGCGTGGCGGGGGGCGGCACGCTCCTGAAGCTCACCGGCGACGTGGCCACGGTGCCGACGTCGCTCCTCCAGGCGACGCTGCTCCCGGTCCTGCTCACGCACCTGTCGGACGACTTCGCGGCCGGCCACGCCCGCGATCTGCGCGTCAAGGTCGGGCGCGCGCTGGCGAGCGTGACCGCGATCCTCACCGCGGCGTCGGTGCTCCTGTGGCTCGTCGGGCGCCCGCTCCTCCACTACGTCTTCGGCCACGGGGCGATGGACTGGCTCGGCGTCGAGCGGATGGTGCGCCTCCTTCCGTACCAGCTCGTCGGCCTCGCGCCCTTCGGGGCGCTCCTCGTGCTCGCGCGGGCGCACGTGGCGGTGCAGAACAGCCGCATCATGCTCACGATGGGGCTCCTCAACGCGGCGCTGAACGCGGGGCTCAACGTGGCGTTCCTCCCGTGGCTGGGGCTCGAGGGGATCGCGCTCTCGACGTCCTGCACGTACGCCGTCGTGGCGGTCGTCTTCGCGGTGCGCTTTCACCGGCGCCTCCGCGTCCTGCCGGCGGCGGTGACGGCGGGGGCCGCGTGACGCGCGTCGTCCACGTCGTCGCGGCGGGAGAGATGGGCGGCGCGGAGCGGATGCTCGTCGACCTGGCGTCCCCCGCGGCGGCGACGGGCACGGCCATCGAGCACACGATCGCGCTCTTCACGCCGAACGAGGCGCTCCGCCGCATGCTGCGGGACGCGGGGCTGCGCGTGCGCGACCGCGGCGCGGTGCGCGAGGGGCCGCTTCCGTACCTCTGGCGATCGCTCGGGCCGCGCGACGTGGCGTGGCTGACGACGGTGCTCCGCGAGGAGCGCGCGGACGTGGCGCACCTGCACACGTTCGCGTCGCAGGTCCTCGGGACGCGCGCCGCGCTCCGGGCCGGGACGCGCGTCGTGCGCACCGAGCACTCGACGCGCGTCTACGACGACCCGAGCTGCTGGCCCTTCTCGCGCTGGTCGCTCGCGCGGACCGACGCCGCCGTCGCGATCAGCGAGCACGTGCGCGCGGTCGCCCTGGCGCGCGCGCCCTGGGCGGCGGCGAAGATGCGCGTCGTCCCGAACGGCGTCGACGTCGAGCGGTTCGCGCCCCGCGACGACCCGAAGGCCGAGGCGTTCACGTTCATCCTCGTCGGCCGCTTCGAGCCCAGGAAGGGCGTCGACCTGGCCCTCGAGGCGCTGGCGACGGTGCCGGGGGCGAAGCTCGACATCCTCGGCGTCGGCGCCCTTCAGACTTCGCTCGAAGCTAAGGCGCGGGCCCTCGCGCTCACCGAACGCGTCCGCTTCCTCGGCTACGTCCCGGACGCGCGCCCGCTCCTCGCGCGCGCCCACGCCGCGCTCTGCTCCTCGCGCTCCGAGGGGCTAGGCATCGCGCTGCTCGAGGGCATGGCGATGGGCCTTCCGGTCGTCGGCTTCGCGGTGGGCGGCGTGCAGGAGATCGTGGTCGACGGGTCCACGGGCATGCTCTGCCCCCCCGGCGACGTCGCCGCGCTCGGCGCGACGATGCGCGCGGCAATGGCGGCGCCTTCGCGCCTCGCGGCGATGGGGGAGGCCGCGCGACGCCGGGTGGTCGAGCGCTTCTCGGTGAACGCGATGCGCGACGGGTACGGGGCGGTGTACGGAGCGCTCGTGGGGCCGTGAAGACGCGAGAACTTCGCCGCAGAGGCGCGGAGGGACGGCGGTGGCCACGAGAGAGAGAGCGAGAGATTGGCCGCAGAGCCACGGAGACGCGCCCCTCTGCGCTTCCGCGCCTCTGCGGCCAATCCCTCCCTCTAGGGCCGTCGTGCGGCGACTGCGGTCAGCATGCCGTCCGCGATGGCCCGGGTCATCGCGTCGAAGCGCGCCTGGTCGAACGCGGCGCCGCTGTGGAGCCAGTCGACGTGCGCCTCGTCGGTCCGTGCGCCCACGGTCGCGCGGCCGCCGTCGAAGTGCCCGAGCACGTCGAGGTGGTCGGCCATGCCCGCCCACACGAGGCGGCCGTGGAGCTGCGAGCGGAGGGGTACGACGCCGTCGTTGGCGCGCGCTCCGGGGGCTCGCCCGAAGGCGCGCGCGAGCGTCGCCTCCGTCTCCGCGCCCGCGTCCTTGTCGGCGCAGGGGTAGCGCTCGTCGAGCCGCGACGTGATTCCCCAGAGGACGGCGAAGATGGACGTCGACAGCGTCGCCCACGGGCTCGTGATGGCGCGCACCCAGTTCATCGGCGACGGCGGAGGGGCCATCGAGGCGGTGCACTGGTAGGCGACGCCCTCGCGGTCGCGGACCGCGGCCTGGTAGAGCTCCATGGCCTCGGGCATGAGCTGCACCATCGCGCCCTGGTCCTGCACGATCGCGTCGAGGTAGAGGCGCACCTCGCGGCTGCGCGCGTCGTCGAGCACGTGGAGGAGGCTCTCGGTCGCGCGATCGAGCACGCGGATGTCGAGGCCGAGCGCGTGGTCGATGCGCCCGATGGCCATGACGAGCGCGCTC